>JBCCMR010000196.1:0-6659 GCA_039026255.1 Pseudomonadota bacterium | reverse complement strand
GGTGGTGACCCGCGCCGAGGAAGCCGACCATATGGAGGTCTGGGTCGAAGCGCCCGAGGGCACCGATACAGCACCCTTGGAGCGCGGAGTGCACGATGTGCTAAAGCTTCGCGGCCCGGTGATATTGTATAACCCGGGGTCGCTGCCCAACGATGGTAAGGTGATCGACGACCGTAGATCGCTGGACTAACACCCTCAGCGGGAGCACGCTCTTATGCGCAAAACTATTTTGGCCGCATTCGTCGCCGCCCTAACCTGGCCAGCCGCGGCCCAGGCTGCCGATGAAGCGATTATCATCGCCAACAGCAATTACCAGTCGCTGGGCGCTGTGCCCGACGCCCAAGGGATCGCAGGCCTGCGCGCGAGTTTCGCCGGGGCGGGTTACCGGGTGACAGTGCTTCAAAATGCGGATCGGGTAACCCTTGCAGATGCGCTTGTGGCTTATGGCGCGCGCCACAGTGAAACCGAGCGTTTGGTCATTGTCCTGGCAGGGCGCTTTTTGACCACAGGCCCCGCGGCCTGGTTTGCACCCACCGACCTGGCTGCGCCAGATCTGGCCCGCGCCGCCACTGGGGCGCTGCCGCTTTCGTCGCTGATGGCCTGGCTGGGTGACCGGCCTGGACAGGCTGCGCTTTTTCTTGGAGTGGCGGCGCCTGGGACCACGGGGCCGGGACCTTTGGCGCCCGGGATCGGAAACCTAGCGGTGGCTCAGGGGGTTTTTGTGGCCACGGCGCCGCCCGATATGCTGCGGCGTGCGATTGCGTCTGATTTTATGGCGCCGGGGACGTCTGTTGCACTGGCGTCTCGGGCGCGGCCTGATCTGGACACTCATGGCTTTGTTTCGCCACTTCTGATGCTGGGTCTGCGCCCAGATGCGCCTGCTATTGTCGGCGGCGGAGATGAGGCGTCTTACTGGCAGGCGGTTACCGATATGGACTCCAAAGCCGCTTACCGCGCATATCTGGGGCGGTTTCCGACCGGGCGGTTTGCGGCTGATGCCCGGGCACGGATCGATGCGATAGAGGCGGCAAAGCCTGAAACCACGCCCGAAGAAGACGCTGAGGTTGCGCTGGCCCTAACCCGCAATGACCGCCGCGAGGTGCAGCGCTGGCTTGAGCTGTTGGGGTTTGACCCGCGCGGTATTGACGGGGTCTTTGGGCCGGGCACGCGGGCAGCAATCACCCGGTGGCAGGCGCGTAATGGGGTTGCGGCGACCGGGTTTCTAAGCGCCGGAAACCTGACGCGGATGCGCAACCAATCGGGGGCGCGGGCGGCGGAATTGCGGGCGGAGGCTGATCGACAAAAAGCTGCGCAAGACGCTCGCGATGCTGCCTTTTGGCGCCAAACGGGTGCCCGAGGCGGTGAGGCTAATCTGCGCGCCTACCTAGCAGAGTTTCCGGATGGGCTTTTTGCCGACGCGGCGAAGGCGGGTTTGCGCGACATCGAAACCGCGAACCGTAACCGCGAACGCGCCGAGGTGCGCCATGCTTGGGATGCTGCGCGCAGCGCCGACACGGCCGCCGCTTACCGCAGGTTTCTGGAGCGCTATCCGGACAGTGCCTTTGCCGGGCAAGCGCAAGCGGCGCTTGATCAAGCGTCGAAGGCTGGCGACCAGCGGGCGGAGCGTCAGGCGGCCAAGGCCGAAGAGGAAAGCCTGGGCCTAAGCCCGGAACTCATGCGTCAGGTTGAGTTGCGCCTGGCCCGGGCTGGCTATGAAACGGGTACTCCGGACGGGGATTTTGACCGCGCAACCCGGAGGGCGATACGGCAGTATCAAAGGGCACGGGGGCTCGACGTGACGGGCTTTCTGACCCGGCAGACGGCGGTGCGGCTCTTGTCTGAATGACTGCAGGCGATGACGCGCGGGGGCAGCCTGGAGATACGAGTATTTGAACAGAGAAGAAGCACACGGGGTGCGCGAACCCGTGGCCTATGGTGGGTCCGCTGTCTTTGCTGGCAAAAAGCGACCGCGGCGCGCCAACACCCGGACAATAAATTGGCCGTGGCCTGGGCTGCGGCGTTTATGCGAGATCGTTGGGGATGTGGGCGACCAGCGGGTCAGCCCTGGCGGGCTTTGAACCGGCGCTGGGTCTTGTTGATCACGTATACGCGGCCCTTGCGGCGCACCACACGGCAGTCCCGATGGCGTGACTTGAGCGAGCGAAGCGAATTCTTGACCTTCATTGGTCTTCCTTTCCGTCGCGGCGCCGGGAGCGCCGGTGAGTTCGGTGGGACCATCGCCCGGAGGTAATGGTGGGCGTAGCTGGGATTGAACCAGCGACCCCTTCGATGTCAACGAAGTGCTCTCCCGCTGAGCTATACGCCCGTAAACGCGACCGGGAGCGCAGCGCCGCCCGGAATGTCGCAGCCGTATAAATTGAACGCATATGGGGTGCAAGAGGTTTTGCAATGACGGGTGGCGGGTGGTACGGTCACCGTATTAGGAACCGCGCCCACCATGACACCCGAACAGTTCCACCTGCACCTGCCGCGCCAGATCACATCGGCGGCAGTTTTTAGCAGTCCGCACAGCGGGCGGGCTTATCCTGCACGTTTTCTCGATTTGTCGGAACTTGATCCGATTACACTGCGGTCAAGCGAAGACGCCTTTGTGGACCAACTCTTTTCATCCTGTCTGAGCCATGGCGCGCCTCTTTTAGCAGCTTCGGCACCGCGGGCTTACGTCGATTTGAACCGCGGTGCGGATGAACTTGACCCGGCAATTGTAGCAGGTGTTAAGGCAGCAGGGCTGAACCCGCGGGTGGCAAGCGGGCTGGGCGTGATTCCGCGCGTGGTTTCCGAGGGGCGCCCTATCCAAAAGAACAAGATCACCCGAGCCGAGGCAGAAGCGCGCCTCGACCGATTTTACCACCCCTGGCATCGGCAACTACGCGACTTGCTTGACACCGCCCGGGGGGCTTTTGGCGAAGTGCTTTTAATCGATTGCCACTCGATGCCGCACGAGGCGTTAGCCCATTCCGCTGGGTTTTTTGGCAAAATGCCAGAGATTGTCCTGGGTGACCGGTTCGGGTCGTCCTGTCGCAGTGATTACATCACTGCAGTGGAGGGTTTCTTTCGCGAAGAGGGGTTTCGCACTGCGCGCAACACACCCTTCGCCGGGGCCCACATTACGCAGTCCTACGGGCGGCCGTCTTCAGGCCAACATACCATTCAAATTGAGATTGATCGGTCGCTTTATCTCAACGAAAAAACCGTCACGAAGCGGGAAGGCTTTGATCGGGTGCGTCGGCGCTTGGGGCGTGTGGTCGGCAAGATCTGCGCCATGATGGACCTGCCGCTACAAATGGCGGCGGAGTAGGGCGACCGGGTAAACCCTTCCGACACAAATCGAGGCAGGCGTTTTTCGGCTCGCTGTCCGTTTGAGTATTTCTCCAGATGATACTGACCGGAACCTCTGTAAAGACATCGCGCCAGGCTCACGTGTGCTTGCGTTTGGCTCTAGCTAGTCTGGCGCCCGGCCTACGGTTGAGTTGGATGAAAGGCCGCGGCGCCAAGGGTTTGTGCCGCGGCCAAGGCTTACTTAGGCCATCCCGAAAAATTCGTTAGCCAGCGGCCTTTTTCGTGCCTAATCGGTCAGCTGCGCACAAGCTTTTCGTAGTCCTCAGCCACGGAACGCGTCAGCGGGCCCACCTCAAAATGGTAATCGCCGATCTGGCCTACCGGCGTGACTTCGGCCGCTGTGCCGGTCAGCCAGCACTGTTCAAACCCTTCCATTTCTTCGGGCATGATGTGGCGTTCCTGCACCTCGATCTGACGGTCTTTAAGCATGCCGATCACCGTTTGCCGGGTGATCCCGTTGAGAAAGCAGTCGGGTTTAGGCGTGTGCACCACCCCGTCTTTCACGAAGAAGATATTGGCGCCCGTCGCTTCGGCCACGTAGCCCCGGTAGTCCATGAAAAGCGCGTCAGAGCAGCCTTTCGCCTCGGCGGAGTGCTTTGACATCGTGCAAATCATATAAAGCCCTGCGGCCTTAGCGTGAACAGGGATTGTATCCGGGGCAGGTCGGCGCCATCGGGAGATATCAAGCTTTGCGCCCTTCATCTTTGCGTCGCCGTAATAGGCGCCCCATTCCCATGTGGCCACCGCTAGCCGCACTGGGTTCCTTGCGGCGGCTACGCCCATGTCTTCGCCTGAGCCGCGCCAAGCGACAGCGCGCACATAAGCGTCTGACAGTCCGTTTGCCTTTAGCGTTGCCTCTTTGGCTGCCTCAATTTCGTCAACCGTCCAGGGGATGTCAAAGTCCACCATGCGGGCAGAGTTTTTCAGCCGCTCAGAGTGTTCGCGGCTGCGGAAAATCTTGCCGCCGTAGGCCCGCTCGCCTTCGAACACAGAAGACGCGTAGTGCATGGCGTGGCTTAGGATGTGTACGTTTGCCGCGCGCCAATCTACAAGCTCTCCGTCGAGCCAGATGGTTCCGTCGCGGTCATCATAGGCGCCTGCCATGGCGTCCCTCCTTAGCTTTGCATTTGTTGCGCATGTAACCCGATTAAAGACCTATTCTTGCGCAAACTAGGGAATCGGGTATCGAATGGGTCTTGGAAAGTCAACAAGGCTGACGTAGTTTGCTCTCGGGGCCGGAAAAACGTGAAGGACTGAAATACCGCTATGGGGGAAAGCGATCGAACCGCCTCCCGCCGGGCAGACGCGCCTGGGCTGGTCGATGATGCAACTGCTCCATCGCTGGAGTCTGTGCCTGGGTACCTAAGGGACGAAAGGCTTCTTCTAGTGGCAGAGCTTCTTTTCTTTGCCTACCGCGCCTTTACCGGGGACCCTGATCGCTTGTTGGCCACGTTGACTTACGGGCGCGCCCACCACCGCGCGATCCATTTTATCAATCGTCAGCCTGGTATGACAGTTAACCGGCTCTTGGACATTCTGGGCGTCACCAAGCAAAGTCTGAACCGTGTTCTGCGCCAGTTGATCGCTGACGGGCTTGTGGAAAGCCGCGTGGGTGCCCAAGACCGACGCGAACGGCACCTATATCTGACCAACGAGGGGCAAACCCTTGAGGCTGGTTTGTCCGACCCGCAACGCCATCGCTTGCGCGCGGCCTATAGGGCGGCCGGACCCGAGGCGGTGGCGGGTTTTCATACGGTTTTGGAGAAACTGATGGACCCGGCAATGCGCGCCCATGTAAAGGCGGAATTAGAGGTCGAGGCGGAACGTAAACCATGACGCAGGTGACCCAGGCGGACGCCCATATCCTGATTGTCGACGACGACGAACGCATCCGGGTGCTTTTGAAGAAATTCCTGGCGCGCAACGGCTATTTTGTTAGTGCAGCGCGCGATGCAGCCCATGCCCGGCGCCTGCTTGACGGATTGGAATTTGATCTGATTGTGCTGGACGTGATGATGCCCGGCGAAGACGGTCTTACTCTGACCCGGGACCTGCGGCAAACACTGACCACCCCGATCCTTCTTTTGACTGCAAAAGGGGAGGGGCACGAACGGATCAACGGGCTTGAGGCTGGTGCCGACGATTACCTGGTAAAACCATTTGAGCCGAAGGAATTGGTGCTGCGCATCAACGCAATTCTACGCCGTTTACCGGTGGAGCAGCCCGAAACGGAAAGCCCGAAGACGCTTTCGATGGGGGCAGTGCGCTACGATGTGGCGCGGGGCGAACTTTGGTCGGGCGACGCCCTGGTCAAACTGACCGCGACTGAAAGCGCGCTGATGCGTATCTTCAGTGCAAAGCCAAACACACCCATCAGCCGCGGCCAATTGGTCGAAGACTTGGGCCGCGGGGCGGACACCACCCAGGAACGGGCGGTTGACGTGCAGATCACCCGTTTGCGCCGCAAGATCGAGGCGGACCCGAAGACGCCCCGTTACCTGCAAACTGTGCGTGGCGCGGGCTACATGCTGGCGCCGGACTAACCCCGCCGCTCCCCGGCTGACCGCCCTCTCTTTGGTCCGGTCGCCGCGCTAGCCGTTGGCGCAAAGCCGCCGCTGCTCCGGGCATCCCCGGGGCCAAAAATCCCGCGAACCGGCAAATCCGTCAAGGATGCCCGCGCCACCCGTTCGCGGTCACCCCCCGGTCCCCCTTCTTCTCTGGCCAAATACTCAAAATCTCCGGCCCGCCACAGCCGCGCCGCTGGCCATCTAGGCGCTGCCCGGGCCGTTGCGGGCGCGCGTCCTGGTCGCTAAGACTGCGGCTATGACCACGGCGCTTATCTCTCACCCCGACTGTCTTAGCCACCACAACCCCGACGGCCACCCGGAAAGGGTCGACCGCCTGCGCGCGATCGAGGCGGTGCTGGCGCCGGTCGCAGGGCTCGACCGGGTCGAGGCGCCTTTGGGCACCGACGATCACGTGCGCCTGGCGCACCCGGCTGATTATCTGGCCAAGATTGTCGCGGCCTCCCCCGAGGCGGGGTTTGTGACGCTCGACGGCGACACCAACATGTCGCCCGGCAGCCTGCGGGCGGCGTTCCGCGCCGTGGGCGGCATCATCGAGGCCGTGGACCGCGTCATAGAAGGCCGCGCCTCCAACGCTTTTGTCGCCACACGCCCCCCCGGCCACCACGCCGAAACCCGCACCCCGATGGGCTTTTGCCTTTTTGGCAACGTGGTGATCGGCGCACGCCACGCGCTGATCCACCACGGGCTCTCCCGGGTGGCGATTGTCGACTT
>JBCCMR010000195.1:0-6669 GCA_039026255.1 Pseudomonadota bacterium | reverse complement strand
GGTGCGCCCGTCAAACGGGTTTCTAATTCGGCTCGATGAACCGGAAGAAGCTGCCTGGGAGCCTGGTCTTTACTGGTGTCTTGGGCGGCGCATCGGCATTGGCGGTGCCACAAACCCGGCCGAAGCCAAACGTCTTGCCCAGAAAATCGAAGTGCTGTTGATGGAGCGCACACTCGGCCACGACTGAGCCGGTGCCGTGCCGCCTCCGGTCCGGCCCCGGTAAGGCGTGCGCCGGTGGCGCAATACGTGGTCAGCGGGATTAGAGCCCCTCGACCCAGTCTAAGATCATATCGGCCCATCCCCGGGGTATGCCGTGGGCGCCCGGGAACATGGCGAATTCCAAATGCCCCGCGGCGCAACTGTCCCAACCCCGGCGCCAGTAGTTTTCATCGGTGGAAAACGTGTCGGCGCGCAGGCCTCGGCACCCATTTGCCTGACGCCAGACTTGGAGCGTGTAAAAGATATCTCCCTGGATTAGCGACCCGTCCGCCCTCAGGGGCCTGCCTTCCAGCGGTACCGTCCGGTCGCGCCAGCCGTGGGTGTGAAATAGGCTCACCGGGCCGCTGCAGGCGTCTAGTTCCGGGTGCGGACGCCAAAACCCGCCCGCGATGGGCGCATAAGCCTGGGCTAGGTCCGCGTCCTCGCAGGCCAGATAGGTGGCCATGGAGCCGCCGAGCGAAAACCCCGCCAAGATAATCCGCCCGGGGTCTATGGCGTGGGTATCCGCGGCGTGGGCGATGACCTCTCGGATGAATCCAAGCTCGCTGCGCGGACCGTCCCCGAATACGGGTAGGCCCCAGCGGCTGCGCCCGCCGGGCGGCGAAAGCCCGTCCGGGCCGATCATCGCGTAGCCGCGGCCAACAATCGGCCCGCCCATCCGCAGAGCGCCTTTCCCGGATGACCCAAACCCGTGCAGAAAAATCATCGCCGGATGGGGGCCTGGGCCATCGGGCAGCATGATATGGTAGGCGCCGCTTGGGACGGTGCAGCCCCCATCCGGGCAGGCCGCATGGGCCGGAGCTGTCCCAGCGACCATCGTCGCGAAACCAGCAAGCACCGCCAGAAGCCGCGCGCCCCTCATGACCGGTCTAGCGGCAGGCCGCGCTTAATCCAGCCGGGTCCCGCAGCGGATCCAAGCATGCCCTCGGGCACGTCGATGATGCGGGTAAAGCCCGCCTGGGTCAGTCGGTTTGTCATGCGCGAGGACCGCACGCCTCGGGCGCAGATGATAGCGATAGACCGCGTGCGGTCGCCTTCGGCCAAGCGCACCAGCGCCGCGATAAAGTCATCGCGCCGCATGTCGAGCCGGGCCGCCCCTTCGCCGCTGCCGGTGGCGGCCCATTCGTCCGGGCGGCGCACGTCGATCAACAAAATCTCCCCCGCTGCGACCCGGGCATGGGCGGTGAGCGCGTCGATCTGCTGGGCCGCAGCCACGTCTTGGGTGATGGCGCTGTAAAATAGGGACCGCCCTGGCGCTGACATGGCCACCGCTGCCAATAAAAACGCTACGCCCGCCCATATGGCCAAGCGACGGCGGATCACAGGTAGCCCGCCACAATGCGCGCCACTTCCTTGGGCGCAAGGATCGGCGGGATAAGCGTCAGAAACCGGCCGTCCCCGTCAAGCAGGTAAAGAAAGCTGCCGTGGGCGTAGACCGGTCCGAACTCCGGGTCGAAGAAGACTTCTTCAATGTCGATCTGGAAGGCATCATACGCCGCCTTAAGCTGCGCGGGATCGCCCGTGAGCCCGATAAAATCCGGGTGGTGCAGCCTAAGTTTTGGGCCCATGGCGGCGACCGTATCGCGGGCTGGGTCGACGGTGATCATAACCGGCGTCACCGCGAGCCCTTGGGCGGCCAGATCCTCCACCGCTTGCCCCATAAGCGGCAGCGCCGCCGAGCAGATCTCCTGGCAGTTGGCGTATCCGAAGAAAAGCAATTGCGCCCGCGCGGCCGGGTCGGCCTGGGTGCGTCGGGCGCCTGTGTGGTCAGTCAGGGCATAGGCCCCGCCGAGGTTAAGGGGCAGGGGATCGCTAGCTTGGCTTTGCCCCGCGGGCGCTGTGGCCACCAGGGCAACAAGGGCCGCGCCCGTCAAAGCGCGCGCAAAGGTCAGGCGGGAAAGCGTCTTTTTCATCGGGGGTTCCGGCGTGGCTGGTATTGGTCGGGCGGGTCGGGGCGCGTTATACCCAGTCGCTATTGCGTGGCGTCCCAGGCCTCTTGGTGGGACATGCCATTGCCCAGGTAGCCCCGATCTTCGATAATCGCGCCGATCCGGGGGTCGCGACGGAACCAGGGGCCTTTGCCCTTTGCTTCCGGGTGATTGGCAGCCCACTCCTTGGTCCAGCGGTTCGCACGGGTCCATTCCTGGGTACCCTGCACGCGAATTTTCTGGATCAGGTAGATGTTTTCGATGGGGAAGTAGTCGTCGGTGATCAACAGTCCGTCGACTTCCACGTCCTTGTTGCAAAACGGGGCAAGTTCCACCGCCGCACCGGTGAATGCAGGCTGGCTGTTCTTCGTCGGTAGCACGAGAACCCCGTCGGCCACGCGCAAAAGGCCAAGTTGGCGCCCGGGCGCGCAGGCTTTGGTGCAGTCGCCTGCCACCTCGCAGAGCATGTCCACGACCTTAGCGTCAAAAAGCGCCGGCGCTTCGCCAAAGAGGTTCCAGGTGCGGGCGTTCGACCCTTCGGAAAAATCGTTGGCGGCGGCGGGTAGGGCGGCAGCCAAGCTCATCGCTGCAAGGGCTGCGCCAAATGCGGTGCGTAGGCTGGGAAAAGTCATCGCGGGCGGCTCCTTACTTCTTGGGATTGGGGATCGCGAAGGGCGGGATGGTGGCGTAATCTTCGTGGTTGAGGTTGGTAATTCCGTGGTTGGTCACTACCCGCTCCACCACCAGGTAGTTTAGCCCATCGCGTTTGTAGAGCATCCCATCCGCAGTGATATCATGGGCTGCAAGCGTCAAAAGCGTGCCGCCGCTTGCCGACTGGTCGTCCCCTTCAATCTTGAGCACCATGTAAACTGTACCGTCCTCAGCCAAAAGCCCTACGGGGATGCCACCGGCAGAGCACCAAAGCGCACAGGTGTGGTGCGCTGAACCCACGGTCGCGTCGGGTCCACCCATAACGCCGGAATAGTAGCACCAGGTGTCGATCAGTTCTCCGCGGACTTGGATACGCTCCCCTTCCGCGGCGGCGGCGGGCGCAGCCAGCGTAAGCGCGCACAGACATTTGGTCAGAAATTGTCGCATGAAGCCCCCGATCTTGATTCGCACACGAGTATAGGGCCCCTCCGCCCCGGTCCGAGCATCACAAAGCTGTTTGTCAGCTTTGCCATTATGAGGGTCAGTAAAGCCCCTGCGCTGAAAGGCGCCGACCGACCGCCCAGGCCTTTAACGGGCAAGGCTGTCTGCTCCCGAGATGGCAAGCGGTGCCCCGTTAGCGGTTGTCGACCACCCGCTTTGCCTTTCCTTCGGATCGGGGGACGCTGCCGGGTTCGCCCACGTCCACGGTGGCGGTGACGCCCACGACCTCTTTCACTCGGCTGGCCAGAGCCCGGGCCAACGCACCGCGACCCTCCGGGTCTGCGCCGCCGGGCAGAGCCTCCACATGCACTGTCATGGCGTCCATCTGGCCCGCCTTTGAGAGCGTAATCTGGAAATGCGGGGCAAGCCCCGGGGTCGCCAGCATCTGCTCTTCGATCTGTGTCGGAAAGACGTTGACGCCGCGCAGGATAATCATGTCGTCGCTGCGCCCGGTGATCTTTTCCATACGCCGCATACTGCGTGCTGTTCCCGGCAAAAGCCGCGTCAGGTCGCGGGTGCGGTAACGCAGGATCGGCAGCGCCTCTTTGGTGAGCGTGGTAAAGACCAGTTCGCCCGTTTCACCTTCGGGCACGGGCGCGCCGGTTTCAGGATCCACGATTTCGGCCAGGAAGTGGTCCTCCCAGATATGGAGCCCGTCTTTTGTCTCGACACATTCGTTGGCCACGCCCGGGCCCATCACCTCGGAGAGCCCGTAGATATCCACGGCATGCATGTCGAACGCCTCTTCCACCTCAGTGCGCATGGCGTTGGTCCAAGGCTCGGCCCCGAAGATACCCACGTCGAGCGATGTGTCCCGGGGGTCGATTCCCTCGGCTCGGAACGCTTCCATGATGTTGAGCATGTAGCTCGGCGTGACCATAATCGTCGACGGCTTGAAGTCCTGGATCAGCGTCAATTGCCGGGCGGTCATGCCGCCGCCAACGGGGACCACCGTGCAGCCTAGCTTTTCGGCCCCGTAATGGGCGCCGAGCCCGCCGGTAAATAGCCCGTAGCCGTAGGCGATGTGCACCAGGTCCCCTGGGCGGGTGCCGCTGGCGCGCATGGACCGTGCCACCAGGTCACCCCAGCGGTCCACATCGCCTTGGGTGTAGCCGACCACCGTGGGTTTGCCGGTCGTGCCCGAAGACGCGTGGATCCGCGCCACCTTGTCTTGGGGAACAGCAAACATGCCGAAGGGGTAGGTGTCGCGCAGGTCGGTCTTCGTGGTGAACGGCAGTTTTCGCACGTCGCTCAGGTCTTGGATATGGTCCGGGTGCACGCCCTTGTTGTCCAGCCTGTCTCGGTAGAAGGGCACATTTTCGTAGGCGTGGCGCACGGACCATTGCAGACGGGTTAATTGCAGTGCTTCGATTTCGTCGCGCGAGGCGATCTCGATGGGGTCGAGCGTGGCCCGGTCCGGGGTGAGGTCTTTCATACGTCTTCCTCGAAGTTCTGTCCTGGGATGGTCCGCGAGGCGCCGCGGAAGCTGGCCACAAGTGTGCCGTCTGCGCGCCTTACGGCCACGTCATAAAGTCCCGACCGCCCCTGGCGCGATACCTCTTGCGCGGTGGCGATGAGCCTGTCGCCCAGATGTCCGGGGGCGTGGTAGGTGATGGTGTTGTGCTGCGCAACGGCGGTGTCATTGTAGCTGTTGCAGGCAAAGGCGAAAGCGCTGTCGGCCAGGGCAAAAATGACCCCACCATGGCAGATATCGTGGCCGTTGCAGTGGTGCCGGGCAACGGTAAGCGCCAGCTCCGCCCGGCCCGGACTGACCGCGGGCGGCTCCATTCCGAACCAGGCCGATGCCCGGTCGTTGGCCCACATGGCGGCGGCACTGCGTTGGGCGCGGGTCTTGGCGTCCATGGCTGATCCTCCCAGATTCGAGATTGCATGTGCGACAAAAAAGGTCAATGTGGAAGAGATCTTGTAACATATCGCCGAGCCCCGCCATGACCCAGTCCGCCGCCACCGCCGCCCCGACCCCAGTGGAGAGCTTTCTGGCCGGTGCCTGGTTGCCGCCGGGCAGCGATCCCGCGACGCTTCTGAGCGCCATCGACGGGCGCCCGGTGGCCCGGGTGGGGAATGGCGGCTTTGATGCCCGCGCGGTGCTGGCCTATGCCCGCGGCACGGGCGGGCCTGCCCTGCGGGCGATGACGTTCCACGACCGGGCGCGGCTGATTAAGGCGCTTGCGCTCTATCTGCAGGCGCGGCGCGACGCGCTGTATGAACTTAGCTACGACACCGGTGGCACGCTGAGCGACCACAAGATCGACGTGGATGGGGGCATCGGCACTGCGCTTGTGATTGCCTCGAAAGGCCGCCGGGAACTGCCCGACGCGCGCATCCACCGGGACGGGGACCCGGAGATGCTGTCGCGCGGGGGCAGTTTCTTGGGCCAGCATGTCCATGTGCCCTTGCGTGGGGTTGCGGTGCATATCAACGCCTACAACTTCCCGGTCTGGGGAATGCTGGAGAAGCTGGCGCCGGCGATCCTTGCAGGGGTGCCCGTGATCGTCAAACCCGCCACCGCCACCGCCCAGGTGGCCGAGGCCGCCTTCCGCATGATCGTAGAAAGCGGCATCCTCCCCGCGGGGGCGGCGCAGCTTATCACCGGCGGGGTGGGGGACCTTCTGGACCATCTGACCTGCCAGGATACCGTCGGGTTCACCGGATCGGCGGCCACCGCCGGGCGGCTGCGCGCCCAGGGTGCCATTTTGCGCAACGCCGTGCGCTTCACCGCCGAGCAGGACAGCCTGAATGCCAGCGTCTTGGGCCCCGATGCGGCGCCGGGCAGCGCGGAGTTTGACATCTTCGTGCGCGAAGCCGTGGCCGAGATAACCGCCAAGGCCGGGCAAAAATGCACCGCCACGCGGCGTATGATGGTGCCCCAGGGGCTTCTCGACCCGGTGGGCGATGCGATCGCGGCGGGGCTGGCCGCCGTGCGGGTAGGGGACCCGCGCCTGGAGGGCGTGGGCATGGGCGCGCTGGTCTCTCGGGCTCAGCGGGCGGATGTGGAAGAGAAAGCCGCGCTTATCGGGGCCGAGGCGCGGGCCCTCACCGGCCCGGTGTCCTTCGAGGGCGATGTGGAAGGCGGCGCCTTTCTGGCGCCGCAGCTTTTTGCCTGCGCAGACCCCGACAGCGCCGACCACGTCCACCGGACCGAAGCCTTCGGGCCCGTGTCCACGGTTATGGCGTACCGGGATGCGGACCACGCCGCGACGCTTTTGGCGCGCGGCGGCGGGTCGCTGGTGGCGTCGGTGATGACCGCCGATCCTGATTTCGCCGGCCATATGGTGGCCGAGGCCGGCGCTTATCACGGGCGCATCTACATCAACAACGCCGCCTCCGCGGCCGAGGCCACGGGCCACGG
>JBCCMR010000194.1:0-6674 GCA_039026255.1 Pseudomonadota bacterium | reverse complement strand
CGTTCCAGTGCAGCACCCAGGCGGCCGGGGGGGCCATGCGGGCACGGCGGCGTTCCAAAAGCCAGGACCGAGCATCACCGCAGTGACGCGGGGTAGCCGACCAGCGGCTTTCGATGCCTGGGGCGCCGCCATCCCCCGGGGTCAAAAGCACGCCGATCAGGCCAGCCCCCGCCGCAGCGACCTGCCCCCCAGTCTGAGCAGCCAGGTGAAGGCGGCGCACCGGGGTGAGCCCAGGCACTTCATCACATTCCGCCACCACCAGTGGCGCCGCACCGCTGCGTAGGCTTTCTTCCATGGCCCAAAGCACATCTTCCCCCCGGCTGGGGGTCACCAGCAAAATGCGCCCTGGATCAGCAAAGCCCAGCACCCCTGGGGCATGCAACGTCTCGGTAGCCCAGGACGGGCGCAGCCAAATCACGGGCCCCGACCGGCGCGCCATAAGCATCAGCGCCAGGGTGCGCCGGGACGGGCCGCAAAATTCGTGACAGCGCCCACCTGCAAGGGTCAAATCCCCCAGAAATGGATGCCCCGGCGGCGGGCTGTGGTGGCGGCGAGTCAGGGGTGGGGTGTCAGGCATAGGTAGCAACCTAATGTTCTTCTTTTGTTCTAACAAGACCTCTCTTACCGCCGCCTCTAAGCCCTAACCGCACCGTATTGACGCTGCCGTTCACCGTGCCAGGGTAGGTCCGTTGACGAAGCCCACCTGCGCCCGCACCAGATCAAAAAAGGACCCCGCCATGCAGATGAACCCCCTGGGACGCACCGGAATGACCGTGACCGAGCTTTGCCTAGGCTCCATGACCTGGGCGTCCCAGAACACCGAGGCCGAGGGGCACCGCCAGATCGACATGGCGCTCGACCACGGGGTCAACTTTATCGACACCGCAGAGATGTATCCGGCCAACCCGCCCGCGGGGGCGCAGTGCGGCGACACCGAGGCCATCCTGGGCACCTGGATCGCCGCCAACCGCGCGCGCCGCAAGAGCGTGATCGTGGCCACCAAGGTATCAGGCGCGGGCATGCGGCGGCTGCGCGACGGGGCGCCGATTTCGCGGGCGACCATCGCCGAGGCTGTCGCGGGCAGTCTCAAGCGTCTGCAGACCGACGTGATCGATCTCTACCAGCTGCACTGGCCCAACCGCGGCAGCTATATGTTTCGCCAGAACTGGGGATACGACCCCACGCGCCAAGACAGCGATCAGGTGGCCGACCACATGGCCGAGGTGATCGACTGCATGGACGAGCTTGTGAAGGCAGGGACCGTGCGGGCGTTTGGGCTCTCGAACGAAAGCGCTTGGGGCACGGCCCGCTGGTTGGCGGTGGCCGAGGCGCGCGGCGGACCGCGGGTGGCAAGCATGCAAAACGAATACAGCCTTATGTGCCGACTCTACGACACAGATATGGCGGAACTGAGCCACCACGAAGATGTGGGCCTTCTGGCGTTTTCGCCCCTAGCCTGCGGAATTCTGAGCGGCAAGTACCAGGGCGATGCCACGCCGGAAGGATCGCGCCGGGCGCTTGGCGGCACCCTTGGAGGGCGCATGACCCCGCGCACGCTGCCAGCGGCCCAGGCCTATCTAGATATCGCCAAGCGCCACGGGCTTGACCCCTGCCAAATGGCCCTGGCTTGGTGTCGTACGCGGCCCTTTATGGCCTCGGCCATCTTTGGGGCCACCAAGGAAGACCAGCTAGAAACGGCGTTGAAGTCGGTTGAGGTGACGCTAAGCGGCGAGGTCATGGAAGACATCGACGCCGCCCACCGCGCCCACCCAATGCCCTTCTGACAGGGTTCGCGGCGCCCCTGTCTGGCGCCCGGTTTTCCGGCGTGGCGCGCGGGCGCAACTCGGCTTTTTGAGTATTTGACCAGAGAAGAAGTTGGGCAGCTAGGCTTTTGTTCCGGGTGTGCCCTGCGGAGCGGTTGTGGGCGTGGGCGGCGGGCTTGATGCCTAAAGACCCGGGCGCGCACGGGCATTCGGGGAGCGAATTGATCGGCGGCGCGGTCCATTCTGTCGCATTTAGGATTGCGCCAGGGGAGGCGTCGGTTTTCATCTGGACACTGAGTTAGACGAGGACGCCTGCCATGCCTTTGACCATGAACCGGGAGATTTTCATCACCTGTGCCGTCACTGGCGGGGGTGGCACCCAGGACCGCAGCCCCCATGTGCCGCGTTCGCCAGAAGCCATCGCCGAAAGCGCCATCGCCGCCGCGCGCGCGGGCGCGGCCGTGGTGCATTGCCACGTGCGGGACCCTGACACCGGGGCGCCGCGGCGCGATCTGCATCTCTACCGGGAGGTGACGGAACGTATCCGGGCGGCGGACGTAGATGTGGTTTTGAACCTCACCGCTGGAATGGGCGGTGACCTGGTGCTGGGCTCGGTCGAGGCGCCGCTGCCGCCGAACCCGGAGGGCACCGATATGGCCGGCGCCACCGAGCGCATGGCCCATGTGGCCGATTGCCGGCCCGAGATCTGCACGCTCGATTGCGGCACCATGAACTTTGCCGAAGCCGACTACGTGATGACCAACACCCCCGGGATGTTGCGGGCGATGGGTCAGATGATGACAGACCTGGGCGTCAAGCCCGAGATCGAGGCCTTCGACACCGGGCACCTGTGGTTTGCCCAGGAACTGGTGAAAGAGGGCGTGCTGGCAAGCCCGGCCCTGGTGCAGCTTTGCATGGGGGTGCCCTGGGGCGCGCCCGATGACCTCAATACCTTTATGGCTATGGTCAACAACGTACCCCGGGACTGGACCTGGTCGGCGTTTGGCCTGGGCCGCCACCAGATGCCTTATGTGGCCGCGGCTGTGCTCGCCGGGGGCAATGTGCGCGTGGGGCTTGAAGACAACCTAATGCTGTCGCGCGGGGTGCTGGCGCGCAATGAGGATCTGGTCGCGAAGGCTGTAGGCATTATCGAAGCGCTTGGCGCAACCGTGATCGAGCCCGAGGCAGTGCGCAAGAAGCTGGGGCTGACCCGGCGGGAACCGGTATGAGGTCTTTGGCGTTGGTCCGGCACGCAGGGGTGCACTACCTCTTGCGGAGCGATACCTACCAGGAGACCCCCCATGATCCGCATGACCGCTTTCGGCGCGCTTCTTCTCGGCGTTGCCGCCTGCACGCCGCCTGCTTCCCAGAGCAACCACCAGAATCTGAGCGTCGAGGACTGCCGACGCATCGCCCAGGAGGTCTTCGCCTCCGGTGGGCTAAGCTACAACCTGTGCCCGGGCTACAAACCCACAGGCGAAAAGATCGAGTTCCGCTGACGCACCCTGTCGCGGGCACCTAAGGGGGGATAATGGGCCAGACGGCAGCAATTATCGGTGGCGGCGTCATCGGCGGCGCCTGGGCGGCGCGGTTTCTTTTGAACGGGTGGGACGTGCGCGTCTTTGACCCGGACCCGGAAGCGGAGCGCAAGATATCCGAGGTTCTGGACAATGCCCGCCGCGCCACCCCGTCGCTGACCGATCTGGCCCTGCCGCCCGAGGGTGCGCTGAGCTTTCATCCGACCGTGGAAGAGGCCGCCCGGGGCGCCGCCTATATCCAGGAAAGCGTGCCCGAACGGATGGACATCAAAACCCAGACCTTCGCGCGCATTCTGGAGGGGGCGGAGCCTGACGCGGTCATCGGCTCCTCGACGTCGTCCTTCACGCCCAGCACGCTTTATGAAGGCCAGGCAGACCGGTCGCGGATCATGGTCTGCCACCCGTTCAACCCCGTCTATCTGCTGCCACTCGTCGAAGTGGTGGGCGGGCCAGAAACCGATCCCGCCGCGATCGATCGCACGATGGCCATCCTGGCCGGGATCGGCATGAAACCCCTCAAGATCGAGAAAGAAATCCTCGGCCACATTGCCGACCGGCTGTTAGAGGCGGTCTGGCGCGAGGGGCTTTGGCTCGTAAACGACGGGGTTTGCGACACAGCCACGCTCGACGATGCGATCCGGTTTGGCTTTGGGCTTCGCTGGGCGCAGATGGGGCTTTTCGAGACCTACCGGATTGCGGGGGGCGAAGCGGGGATGCTGCATTTTATCGCCCAGTTCGGCCCGACGATGGACTGGCCGCTGTGCCATATGGACAAGGTACCCGACCTAAACGATGCGCTGGTGGCGCGGGTGGCCGCGCAGTCGGACGCCCAGTCCGGGCATCATTCGATCCGCGACCTGGAACGCATCCGCGACGCAAACCTGGTTGCTATGATGCGCGCTCTTAAGGCAAACGGCTGGGGGGCGGGGCAGATCTTGGCCGACCATGACCGTGCCCTGCGCGCGGCCCAGCTCGCGCCCGATCTGACAGGTCTGGTGCGCACGGTCGACCGGCAGGTGCCGCTCGATTGGGTGGACTACAACGGCCACATGAACGAGGCGCGCTACTTGCAAGCCTTCGGCGACGCAACGGACCGCATGATGGAGCTTTTGGGCTGCGACGCCGACTACATCGCCACGGGCGGCAGCTTTTTCACCGCCGAAACCCACATCCGCCACCTGGGCGAGGTGTCCATCGGCCAGCGCATTGTTATCGATACGCAAGTGCTGATCGGAGAGGGCAAGAAGCTGCACCTTTTCCATCGGCTGATGGACCTGGACGGTACAGTCTTGGCCACTGGCGAACATATGCTCTTGCATGTGAGCCTTGCCACCCGGCGGGCGGAGCCACCCCCCGATTGGATGGCGGCGCGCATTGCGGCGGTGGCAGCGGACCATGCCCTACTCCCCGTCCCCGAGGGCGCAGGCGCAGCGGTGGGCGTGCGTTAACGACAGCCTATTCAGCGGTCAGCTTGGCGTTCACTTCGTCGTCTTCCACGATGTCGGCCAAAAGCCGAACCAGGAAATGCACGTCCGGACCGGGCATATGCGGGGTCTCCGGGTAGCTGTCGAATGTGTCTGAAAATAGCTTATCGCGCGCTGGAAAATAGGTCGCGCGGATTTCTTCGTTGCTTTCGGCATATGCGGTCATGAACTCTTTCGCCTGCTCCCGGGACGGGCGCGGTTTTTGCACCTCGGCGATGTCCATATTTGCAAGTTTACGTTCAATCAGGCGCAGCGCCGCGGGCACGTCGGAAAACTCCCGCTCGGGAAGTTTCTTGTTCAAGAGCCGCAGAACTTCAATGGCGCGCACGTCCATGGTGGCGTTGCGATGGTATTCCTGGGACACCGCGTCAGTGACCATGTCCGCGCAACCCAAAAGCGCGCAGAAATCCCGCAGAAGATCCCGCGGCTCATCCACGCTGTCGGGGAAAAGAAGAAGGTGCAGGTGCTCTGCGCCGAAGACGTTGGCCCAGGGGCGCACCTGATCAGCGTAGTTCATCTCTTCCCGATGGGACAGCACTTGTCGTTCCTCAAGGCCCGCATTTTTGACGGCGTTTTTGTAAAGGCTGACCGCTCTTTTATCCTGGCGACGCAGCACAAAGACAATCTCCACCGCGTCAAACCATTGGTTCGCCCAGTCTTGAAGTCGCTGTACACCCGGACGCCCGAGTTTAGAGAGCCCTTCAGTGGTGATCACCACCTGGTCGATGTCGCCCACCTGGCGCCCAGCGGCGATTTGTTCATCAAATGTGGCCAACAGCTCCGCTTGGGTTTCTTCGTCGTTTTCGCCAGCTTCAAGACCAAGGCGCTGCACGGTGCGGTTATCGGGTATATTTGCCCGCAGAGCATATTGCATTTCGGCCATGTTCGCGTGGTGCGTTTCGGGCACTAGAATGCCACGCCCGCGCAGGTGATCAGCGTGGTCGCGCAAAAATAGTTGGATCGACGTGCTACCTGTCTTAGGCGGTCCGATATGTACGGTAAGACGCATGGCGCCTCGCTTTCTTCCGATAAACATACGCCCATGGCTGGGCATTAGTTCCCCGGGCAACGCCTGCCGGGCACCTTAGTCGCCCATGGTTACCACAACTTTGCCAAGCACTTTGCGGTCTTCCAGGAGCCGGATCGCATCGGGCGCGTCGGCAAAATCGTAGCGCGCGCTAATGCGCGGTTTGATTTTTCCGGCAGCGTACCAATCCATCAGTTCGGCCAGGTAGGCGGCATGGGTTTTCGGGTCCATCTGGGTAAAGGCGCCCCAGAAGACGCCCATGATCTGGCAGGACTTCAGAAGCGTCAGGTTAAGCGGCAGCTTGGGGATCCCCGCGGGGAACCCCACGACCAGGAAGCGACCTTCCCAGGCCAGGGCGCGCACCGCCGGTTCGGCATAGTTGCCGCCCACGGCGTCGTAGACCACGTGAACGCCTGCGGGTCCGGCCACCGATTTGATCTCGCCCGAGAACGCCTTTTGCGCGTCGCGGTCCATGTCGCGGGCGTAGATGATCGTATCGTCCGCCCCCAGGTCGCGACAGAAATCGGCCTTTTCCTGGCTCGACACCGCGGCGATGACCCGCGCGCCCATGGCCTTGCCGAGCTCGATGGCCGCGGCCCCGACCCCACCGGCGGCCCCCAGGATCAACAGCGTCTCCCCCGGTTGCAGTTTGGCCCGGTTTTTGAGCGCGTAGTGGGACGTGCCGTAGGTGAAGATGAAGGTGGCGCCGTCGTCAAAAGACATGGCGTAGGGCATTTTCACCATCTTGGCGCCGGGCAGTACCATATGGCTAGAAAACCCGCCGAAGCCTGGCAGCCCGATTACCCGATCGCCCACGGCAAAGCCCGCAAGGCCGTCGCCCACGGCTTCGATCACCCCGGCG
>JBCCMR010000193.1:0-6679 GCA_039026255.1 Pseudomonadota bacterium | reverse complement strand
GGCTTTTCAACGCCTCGGGGCTGACCGCGGGGATTGTGCACCTCTTTAACCACGGCATCACCAAGGCCACGCTTTTTATGGCCGTGGGTGCCTATGTGCTGCGCGCCCGGTCAAGCTATTACGACCGGATTGAGGGGTTGGGGCGCACCATGCCCTGGACGACAGCGGCGCTTGTGATCGCGGGGCTTTCGCTGATCGGGGTGCCGGGTACGGCGGGTTTTGTATCGAAATGGGTCCTGGTGCAGGCGGCCTTTGAGTTGGGCCTCTGGTGGATGGCGTTTCTGATCGTGGGCTCCTCGCTTTTGGCGGTGCTCTATGTCTGGCGCGCGCTCGAGGTGCTCTACCTGCACCCACCGCATCCGGCCGCGACCCATAAAGAGGCTCCCTGGCAGATGGTGGTGCCGATCTGGGTGGGTGCGCTGGCCTGCCTTTACTTCGGAGTGGAAACGTCGCTCACGCTTGATGTGTCGCGCACGGCGGCCGAGACCTTGATGTTGGGGTCTGCGGGCATGGCTGAGATACCGAGCTACGCCCCCGTGCCGCCCCCTGCGGAGACCGGAACATGAGCGTGTCGACCCTGATAATTCTGACGCTGGTGCTGCCCACCCTGGCGGCGGTCACGAACGGGCTCTTCGCCAGCCGTCCGAATCTGCGTGACGCCCTGACCTTTGCCGCGGCGCTTGGCACATTCGCCGCGGTCTTGGGCATCCTCATTAAAAACGGCAACACCCCAACGGAGGCGTTTTCCCTGGTGGAGCCCTTCCCGGGGCTTTCTATCGCGTTTTCGGTAGAGCCGCTTGGCCTTCTCTTCGCGGTGGTCGCGTCTGGGCTTTGGATCGTGACGCACATCTACGCCATCGGCTACATGCGCGGGAATAACGAGAGCCACCACGCCCGCTTCTTCGCCTGCTTTTCGGTCGCCATCGCCGCGGCCATGGGGATCGCTTTTTCCGACAACCTGCTGACGCTCTTTTTCTACTACGAGGTACTGACGGTTTCGACCTATCCCTTGGTGGCCCACAAGGGCACCGCCGAGGCGGTCCAGGGTGCGCGCGTCTACCTGGGCATCCTGATCGGCACGTCGATTGCGCTTTTGCTGACGGCGGTGATCTGGACCTTTTACTTGACGGGCACGCTCGACTTCGAACCGGGTGGTATCCTGCGCGGCAAGGCCCCCGACTGGGTGGTGCCCGTGCTTCTGGCGGCCTTCGCCTTCGGCATCGGTAAGGCGGCACTGATGCCGTTTCACCGGTGGCTTCCCGCGGCCATGGTGGCGCCCACGCCGGTGTCGGCGCTTTTGCATGCGGTGGCGGTGGTCAAGGCAGGAGTCTTCACGATCCTCAAGGTAGGCATCTATATCTTCGGGATCGACTTTCTGGCCGAGACCCAGGCGTCCACCTGGTTGATGTGGCTCGCGGCGTTTTCGATCCTGTCGGCCTCCATTGTGGCCATGCGCCAGGACAACCTGAAACGGCGTCTGGCCTATTCGACGGTTAGCCAGCTTAGCTACATCACGCTGGCCATGGCGCTGGCGACAGATATGGCGGCCCTGGGCGGCGGGCTTCATATCGCCATGCACGCCATGGGCAAGATCACGCTTTTCATGTGCGCAGGCGCCATCTACGTGGCCACCCACAAGACCGATATCAGCCAGATGACGGGCCTCGGGCGGCAGATGCCCATCACATTCGCCGCCTTCCTTATCGGCGCTCTCAGCATTATTGGGCTGCCGCCCCTGGGCGGGGCCTGGTCGAAATGGTCGCTTATGGTCGGGGCCGCGGACGCGGGGCAGACCATCATGATCGCGGTCTTGATGGTGTCGTCGCTTTTGAACGTGGCGTATCTTTTGCCCCCGGTCGTGCGTGGCTTTTTACTGCCCGCCCCGGGCCAAGGTGGCGGCGCCGCAGCCAGACCGCCCCTGGCGGAGGCCCCGATCCTCTGCTGGGCGCCTCCCGCGCTGACCGCGCTGGGGTGCGTCGCGCTTTTCATCTACGCCGGGCATATCCAGGACTTCCTGGGCCCCATCACCGCCGGGGGAGGGGGCTGACATGGCCGATGCACCGCAGACCGGGCGCGCAAACCGCGTGTTGATCGGACTGGCCGTCGCCGCGGCCGTGCTTTTCGCCGCCGACGCCTTTTACAAGAAAAAGACCTACCTATCAGTTGAAGACTGGTTCGGCTTCTACGGGCTGTACGGGTTTGCGGCCTGCGCGGTCCTCGGCCTGGCCGCCTGGGCTCTGGCACCGCTTTTGCGCCGGGCGCCGGACTATTACGACCTCGCAGGCGACCCCGACGGCGATGACGCCGCTCCGGGAGACCGCGATGTTTGAGGCGATCCACCCGGTCTGGCCCTTTCTTATCGGGGCGCTCCTGCTTCCGCTTCTACCGCGGGGGGTGCCGCGGGCGGCTCTGGCGGTGCTGGCGCCGGTCCTGGGCGCCGCTCTCCTTTGGGCGCTGCCCGTGGGCACGGTTCCGGGCATTCCTTTCCTGGGCCAGGAACTGACGTTCTTGCGGGTCGACCGCCTGGCGGTGATCTTCGCACTGATCTTTTGCGTGGCGGGCGCCCTGGCCATGGTCTTCGCCTGGGAGTTGGACGACGCGCTCCAGCAGTCGGCGGCCCTCCTCTACGCAGGTTCGGCCGTAGGGGCGGTGCTGGCGGGCGATCTGGTCGCGCTTTTCATCTTTTGGGAGGGTACGGCCATTGCGTCTGTCTTCCTGGTGTGGGCCCGGGGGACCGAGACCGCGTACCGGGTCGGTATGCGCTACCTGATCGTGCAGATCACCTCGGGCGTGATCCTTTTGGCGGGGGCGGCGCTTTACCTGGCGGACACCGGCTCGCTTGCCTTTGAGGCGATGACCCTGGACACCCCGGCCACCTGGCTGATCTTCTTGGCCATCGGCATCAAATGCTCCTTCCCGTTGCTGAATATGTGGCTGCCCGACACCTACCCGGCGGCCACGGTCACCGGCGCAGTGATCCTGTCAATCTTCACGACAAAACTGGCCGTCTACGCCCTGGCGCGCGGCTTTCCAGGCGCGGATGTGCTGCTCTGGGTGGGCGCGGCAATGGCGGTCCTGCCAATCTTCCACGCCCTGATCGAAGACGACCTCCGCCGGGTGCTGTCCTATTCGCTGATCAGCCAGCTGGGCTTTATGGTCGTCGGCGTGGGCATAGGGACCGAGCTTTCCATCAGCGGCAGCGCCGCCCATGCGGTGTCCGGCATCCTGTACAAATCGCTTCTCTTTATGGCGGTGGGCGCGGTGCTGTTGCGCGCGGGCACGGCGCGGGCGTCAGACCTGGGCGGGCTGGTGCGGTCCATGCCGGTGACGGCGGGGCTGTCGCTTATCGGTGCGGCATCCATTTCGGCGGTGCCGCTCTTCACCGGATTTGTGTCCAAAAGCCTGATCCTGGGTGAGGCGGGCCACGAAGGCCACGCCATCGTCTGGGCGATGCTCCTGGCGGCGAGCGCAGGCGCCGTCCTCCACACGGCCATCAAGGTCCCGTTCTTTGCCTTTTTCGGTGCCGACCGCGGTCACCGGGTGGCAGAGGCCCCGCGCCCGATGGTGGTGGCCATGGCGCTTACCGGTGGGCTTTGTGTGCTGATCGGCTGCTTTCCGGGGATCCTCTACGGGCTCTTGCCGTCCGAGGTGGATTACAAACCCTACACGGTCAGCCACATCATCACGCAGTTGCAGCTTTTGACCTTTGCTGCGCTGGCGTTTGCGGTGCTTTGGCGGCTGGGGCTCTTCCCGCGGCCCAAGGCAGGCGTGACGCTGGATTTCGACTGGGTCTACCGGCGCGTTATGCCCCGGGTGATCGACGGGCTGGCAGTGACGATGGGGGCGTCCTGGGACACGGGCGTGCGCCTGGTTGGGCGGCAGTATACGCTGATCCTACGCGGCCTTTACCGCCACCACGGGCCCGAAGGGCGCATCGCGCGCACCTGGCCCACAGGGGCGATGGTGCTTTGGGTGGCGGTGCTGCTTTTGGCGGTGATGCTGGTGAACTTTATCTGATGGTGGATCTGATTTGTCTGGCGGGCCGCAGCGGCCCGTCAGTCGAAGACCTTGGCCAGGGTCTCGGGGTCCGAAGGGTCCTGGCGGGTCAGGTGCGTATGCACAACCGGTGACACCAGCGACGCGGGCCAGAGCAGGTGGCTGATGATCATGGTCACCCAGAAGCTTTCAAAGAAACTGTCTCTGAGGCCGTAATTCCCAAATGCAACTGCCGCAAAAAGTGCGGTGACAAGCGCGGTCAGCAGGAACCCTATAAAGATCATGACTATTCCCGCGACCGCGGCAGGCACAAAGCTGCCAGGCCGCATGGCCTGGGCCCGGGTCCAGGCGCGGGTCCCGTCGCCCGCCATCAGGCGCGCAGGCACGAGGATCAAAAGCGCGGTGATGGCAACCGCCAGAAGAAGACCGCAGACCAAACCGAAAAATATCGAGGTCACGTTGTCGGAGTTGTAAAGCAGGAAGAAAAACGGGCCCAGCGTGAAGATCGCCCAGACGCAGGCCTGGGGCAGGGTCAAGATCGCCCGCAGAAACATGCGCAAGACAGGTGGGCGTGCGCCCTTCTCCGCGCCGCGCCCGGCTTGCACCAGCGATATCCAAGCCCAGAGCGTGAAGACCATCACCAGCACGCCGTAGTCGTCGTTGATGAAATTGGCGTCGGCGGCGGCGAACCCGCCGACCACCGCCCCCGCAGGTGCCATGGCAAGAAAAAGCGCGGGGATATAGCTGAGCACCCCCAGCTTGAAGACGTCGCGGACCACATGCCCGGTGCTGATCTGGCGCACCGGATCGGTGTCTGGCGCCTGGGGGTGGGGCGAAGAGGGTTCTTGGGGGGCCAGGGTGTTTTCGGGGCTTTTGGTCATTGGGACCACCCCCCGCAGGCGCGGGCTTTGGGCGTGGCGTGTTCCAAGGACAAAAGGCGGCGCGTCATTCGAAAACCTCGGCCATGGGGGACGGGTCTGGGCCGTCGATGAGGTCAGCCAAGTGCCGTTCGGCCACGGCAATTGCCACTGCCAGGGGATAGACCACATGGGCGTAGCCGAGCGCCAGGCCCAGGAGCACCGTCACCGGGTTGACCTGGCCGATAAGCGCCGTCAGGAAGATGCACACGGCGTAGCCCAGGGCGCCGACGCCCAGACAGATTGTGAGCACCAGAAGAAGCCGCAGGCGGTTGCCCCGGCTCAACCGCCGGGCGCGCGCCAGCGCGGGCATGAGCCCGATGCCGCAGGCAATCGCCGGTCCGGCAAGCCCGAACCAGGTCAAAAGCGCCGCCGAAAGTCCGAACCCGATAAGTTGGGCCGACACCCCGTCGATGGGAAAGGCCCCGGGGGCGGGCACCAGGGCCGGGCCCATCGTCAGCACCGCCCAGGGGGTGGTGGCGGGCAGGCGCGCCAGGGCGCAGAGCCCGCCGCGCAGGCCCCGCGGCCCAGCCAGCTGCGCGGCCACGACCGTCACTACCCAGGTCCACGCCAAAAGGTAGGCTGCCGCATAGGCGTAGCGCAGCAGGAAAAGCTGGCCCACAAAGCCGATGTTCTGGGATTGGAAGGCCCAAGTGGCGCTGACGACCATGACCGCGCCCACCGCTGGCAAGAGCCCTAGGATCAAAAGACGGGGGTAAAGGCGGACCGCCTCGCCCAGGGTTTCGGCCAAAAGCCGCCCCGGGGCCAGGTCAACGCCTGTCGCCGGATCGTGCTCCCCCAGGCCGGGCGCGGCGCTGCGCGGGTCAGTGTCGGGCACCACAGCTATGCGAACACCTCGGTGATGTCAGCGATGCTGGTGCCCTCTTTGATTTCTCGCAGCCGCGCATAAATGAGCGCCGTGGTCACCGCCGGGAGCCCGAAGCTGATGGCGTAAAGGAAGCTGCCTACCAGGAGCGCGAGGCCCGTGTTCAGCAACCATGCGCCGCCGCCCACGGCGTTTTCGACCCCGCTTATGAAGAGACCCAGGAACGCGGCCACGCCGAGCACCATCAGCCCGGTGATAAACCCCATGACCAGAAGCGTGCCGATGATGGGCCAGCGGTAGCCTTTGGTTAGCCGCGCACTGCGCCCCACGGCGGTCAGGCCCGTGCCTTCGACGACGATGGCCGGAAATACCATAGAAAACACAGCCGCGAGCCAGAGACCCGGGACCACAAAAAACGCAGTGCCGATGTAGATGAGGATGCCGCAGAACACGCTGAGCGCCAGGATCGGGACAATAAATCTTAGCCCCCGCACGATGTAGGCCCAAAGCGGGCGCGGGCTGCGTTCGAGGGTGTCGTAGGCAAAAAGCGTAATCGTGGCGACGACTAAGCCGAATGCGCCCAGGGCAAAAAAGAGATAGACGATGACGACGCCGACCGAGGCGGTGTCGTTTGCGGGGCCGATGGCTTGCAGGATAACGCCCGCGACCCAGGCGCCTGCCACTTGCAGCCCGACCATCGGCACCAGGCCCAAAACGGCGATGCGCAGGAAGTTGCGGAAGAAGAGCTTTAGGCTGCGGGCGATAATGGTGCCCGCGCCGAGGGCTGTGCTTGCCGATTTAAGCGCCGTGTCGGTGGCGGTCATGGGCCCTCCCGGGGGGGTTGCGTGCCCGCGGCGGGGCCCCGGGTCGCGCGGCCCGCCTGTGGCAGTCCGCGCGCGCCCGGGGCCTTGCAAGGGTCAGTCGAAAACGGAGGCCAGGG
>JBCCMR010000192.1:0-6723 GCA_039026255.1 Pseudomonadota bacterium | reverse complement strand
CCGTGACCCCGAAATTCGGCCTTCTGGCGCCGCCCCGCCAGGGGGGTGCGGCCACAGTGCGATATTTCATGCCCTGGAGCTGCCACCCCACGCTGGCGGTCACCGGGTCCCAGTGCCTGGCGACCTGCCTCTTGGCCCCGGGCACCGTGGGCGACGGCATCCTGACGCCGCGCCCAACGGCCCCGGCGGCCCTGGCGCTTGAGCATCCTATGGGCACACTCCACGTGTCCGTAGACTACCGCGATGACGGCGACACCTTCGAGGTGGTGAGCGCCGGGCTCACCCGCACTGCCCGGCTTCTAGCGCGTGGCCAGGTCATGGTCCCGGCGACGGTCTGGCCAGGCCCCGGGGCCTAGGACCCGCGCGGCGCCATGCGGGTCCATATCCTAGACGATTGGTTCGACACCCTGCGTGGTCTGCCCTGCTTTGAGCTTCTCAAAGGCCACGATGTCATCGTTTGGACCGATCACGAGCCCGATCCAGCTCGGCTTGCCGCGCGGGTGGCCGAGGCGGACGCGCTGGTGTTGTTTCGCGAACGCACGACCATCGGCGCCGACCTGCTGAACCGGTTGCCCGGCCTGCGGCTGATTTCCCAGCGCAGCGTCTACCCGCATGTGGATGTGGACGCCTGCACCGCGAACGGGGTGGTGCTGTCGTCGAACATGCACAGCGATACGCCAAGCTATGCGGCGGCCGAACATACCCTAGCGCTGATGCTGGCGCTTTACCGGCGGATCCCCGACCAGGTGACCTCGGTCCGCGCCGGGCGCTGGCAGGCCGGGGTGGGGCGTAGCCTGCGGGGGCGCAGGCTTGGTCTATACGGGTTCGGTCGCATCGCGGGGCAGGTGGCGCATGTGGCCCAAGCCATCGGGATGGAAGTGCAGTGGTGGGCGTCCGACGCAGGCCGCGATCGGGCCCGCGCGGCGGGCGTCCGGCTGGCCGAAAGCCGCGAGGCGTTCTTTGCCACCTCGGATATCGTTTCGATGCACGTGCGGCTCAAACCAGCAACGCGTGGGATTGTCACCGCCGATGACTTGGCCGCCATGGGCGACCGGGCGGTGCTGATCAATACCTCCCGCAGCGGGCTCATTGCCCCCGGCGTCCTGGAGGCGGAACTGGCCCGCGGGCGCATCAGCGCCGCTGTGGACGTCTTCGATAGTGAACCCCTGACCGACGCCGAACACCCGCTTCTTCGGTTGCCCAATGTGCTGCCCACGCCCCACATCGGCTACGTCACCGAAGACGAATTTGACCTGCAATTCCGCGATATCTTCGAGCAGGTGAACGCCTTCGCCGCCGGGGCGCCTATCCACGTCATCAACCAGGAGGTCCTGCCCGAATAGCCCCCTGCCCCTTGCCCCAGCGCGTTCGGGAAAGTCCCGTCAAAGCCACCGGGACACAATCGGCGCGCCTAGGATCACGATAAAGATGCGCAGCATGTGGTGGGCAACCACAAAGGCCAGATCGGCGCCCACAATGATCGCCAGCACCGTCAATTCCGCCTGCCCGCCGGGGGCAAACGCCAAAAGCGCCTCCATCCCCGGGGCAAGGCCAAAGCCGTAGGCGATTTCCACAAAGACCACCGTCAGTCCGATCAGCAAAAGGCAGAGCCCCAGGGCCGCGACAATATCGGTGCGCGCTTCGGCCCCGGTGATTCCCGAATACTTGGCGCCCACGGTCATCCCGATAAAGAACTGCGCTGCCCAGACGGCCTCGGCCGGGGGGCGGTTGGTGAGCCAGCCCAATAGCGCAAAAACTGCCGCCACCAGAAGCGGGCCCAGGATCGAGGCGCCGAACATGCCCATGGCTTTGGCCCCACGCCAGCCCAGAATGGACGCCGCTGCCATCAGGGCAAGATCTTGCCAGGGCACTGTGCGCGCGGGCACCCCTGGGGGGTTCGACAAGTCCGCCTGCCAGATACCCGTCAGAAGAAAGGGCAGCGCCACAACGATCACCAGCACCCGCGTGGCGTGGATCAGGCTCAGCGCGCGGACGTCGCCGCCAGCCTCTTCCCCGAAAGCAAGCATATCCTGCAGCCCCCCGGGCATCGCCCCGTAATAGCTGGTGGCCGGGTCAAACCCCCAGACCCAGCGGAAATAGGGGACGCCCACAAGCCCGATCGAGATCACCATCACCGGCACCAGGGCCAGCGTGGGCCACATGGCCGGGAAGGCCGCCAGGGTGGCGGGGGTCAGCGTGGCGCCCACCGCCACGCCCAGGATCGTGCGCATCCCGTCGTTGAGCGGCGCGATACCCTTCAGGCGCAGCCCCGCCAGGGCCGCCAAGAGGCACGCCGCGATCGGTCCCAGAAGCCAGGGCAGCGGCAGGCCAAGCCCGTTCCAAGCGGCCACCCCTAAAAGCGCCACCGCAAAGGTCTGCGCAACCGGGCGGGCCCGGGTGCCGAAGGCGGGGCCGGTCATGCGTCGTCGATCCGCACCAGCCGGTGGCGCAGCGACGTCTCCAGGTGCGCCTGGGCCGCGGCGCCTGCGGCGTCGGCATCCTGGGCGCGCAGGGCGGCCACGATGGCGCTGTGCTGGGCCACGACCTCGTCGATGCGGTCCGGGTCCGTGTAGGTGGACGGCCCTAGCAGCAAAAGCGCGTTGTTGAGCCCGCGCGCCGATTCCAACAGAAACCGGTTGCGCCCGGCCTGATAGAGCCCCCGGTGAAAACGCTGATTGATGGCCGCGCCGGTGGCTGGGTTGTCCCGGGCGGCCGCGATCCGGTCGTTGAGCATCGCCAGCGTGTCAAATTCTGCGCCTGACCCGTGGCGAGCGGCCATCTGGGCGGCCGTGCGTTCCAGCACGATGCGCATCTCATAAAGCTCTACCACCTCCGCGTGGGACAATTGGCGAATGACCGCCCCGGCGCGAGGGCGGTGGATGACCATGCCTTCGGCTTCCATGCGCCGCAGCGCCTCGCGCACGGGGGTGCGCGACAGCGCCAGGCGTCGCGCGACCTCTTCTTCGCGCAATCGGTCACCCGGGGCGTAGACCCCGTCGCTCAGCGCCGCCATCAGCGCGTCATAGGCCGTTGCGCCGCTGCTTTGCCCGGCAGACCTTTCAGGCGACCGGGGCGCGCCCCCGGCGGCAGTCGCGCCGGGTTTGGGCGGGTCTGACATTGCTTCTTGCTTTCTGTATCCAAGCGGATACAAAGCCGATATCAGTAAGGAGACCCCATGTCAAAAGAGATCATCGTCGTTGGTTCAGGCAATGCCGCGCTCTGCTCCGCCATCGCTGCGCTGGAAGGCGGAGCAAAGGTCACGGTTCTCGAAAAAGCCGGCCCAGACCTGGCCGGCGGCAACACCAAATACACCGCCGGGGCCATGCGGTTTGCCTTTGACGGAACTGAGGAAATCCTTCCTCTCTTAGCGCACCCGGACGACCCACGGGTGGCCAAGTCCGATTTCGGCGCCTACCCGCAAGCGCAGTTCGAGGCCGATCTTTTAGGCTTTAACGAAGGCCGGCCCCTGTCGCCGGAACAGGCGGCCATGACGGCGGCGTCTTATGAAACGCTCCGCTGGCTGGCGTCCCACGGGGTGACCTTCGACCCGATATACAGCCGCCAAAGCTTTGAAAAGGACGGGCGCCACGTGTTCTGGGGCGGGCTCTTGCTTGCCGCCGAAAACGAAGGCGTGGGGCTTTTCGACATGGAACTGGCTGCCGTGACGCGCCTGGGCGGGACGGTGCGCTACAACGCCGGTGTCACCGGGCTCTTATACGACGGCGATCGGGTGACCGGCGTGCAGGTAGGCGACGAAACATTGACCGCCGACGCAATTATCCTGGCCAGCGGCGGTTTCGAGGCCGCCCCCGACCTGCGTCAGGACCTCATGGGCGGCACCTGGCCCCAGGCAAAGGTGCGCGGCACCCCTATGAACACGGGCGACGGCCTGCGCATGGCACTGAACGCCGGGGCCGCCCGCTACGGCGCCTTCGAGGGCGCCCACGCAACGCCCATGGACCTGCATATGAAGGACTACGGCAACCTCAACATCCCTCACAAGGACCGCAAGAACTATCGCAAAATCTGCTATTTTCTTGGGGTGATGCTCAATGCCCAGGGCGACCGGTTCGTGGACGAGGGCATCAACTTCCGCAACTACACCTACGCCCAGTTCGGGCGCGCGGTGCTCGATCAGCCGGACCACTTTGCCTGGCAAATCTTCGACAACAAGGTCACCGACCTGCTCTACGGGGAATACCACTTCGACGACGCCCATTACGTGACCGCTGACACCCTGCCCGACCTTGTGGCCCAGCTTGACGGGGTGGACAAACAGGCGGCCTTGGCCACGCTCAATGCCTATAACGACGCGGTCGACGACGGGGTGGACTTCGACCCCACGGTGCTCGACGGCAAAGGCACCTTGGGGCTGCCGCTGGCAAAATCGAACTGGGCCCAGCGCATCGATCAGGGGCCGTTTCGGGCCTATCCGGTGACCGGCGGCATCACTTTCACCTACGGCGGCGTCCAGGTGGATGAGCTCGGCCGCATCTTGCGCGAAGACGGTAGCGCCATCGACGGGCTGCACGCTGCAGGTGAAATGGTGGGCGGCGTCTTTTTTGGCGGCTATCCTGGGGGGTCCGGGCTCACATCCGGAGCGGTCTTTGGGCGCCGCGCCGGTCGCGGGGCCGCTACGGTGTAACAAGTGCCAGGCGCGCGCCTAGCTGCGGGGGGGCGCCAGGCGCTGGAACGGTCCCACAAGGGCGTCGCGATCCTGTGTGCCGCGGATGGTCTGTTGCAATTTCCCATCACCATCAAAAAGCAGGAGCGTCACATGTGGCACCCCGTGGGTCGCGGCCAGGGCGCTCCCTTCAGCGGTGTCAATATTTGCTACAAGATACTGTACCGCGCCTGCGGGCAGTTCCCTAAGCGCAGCGCGGGTCTCTTTCATCAGGGACCGGCATAGGGCGCATCCCGGATCGTGGATCTGCACAATCGCCGGGCGGCCATTGCCGATGCGGGTGAGGTCGTGCTCGGCCATCGTGGCTTGGACAGATGTCACCGAAAACCACCCGGCCCCGGCAAGCATCACCGCAGCGCCGCCATAAAGCGCGCCGCGCGCTAAGAAAGACCGGCGGCTTAGCGCCTTGTCTGTCGTTTGCGGCTGGGCCGCAGCCTTGCCCTTGCGCGGAACCTTGCGTTTGGTCTTTTTCATCAGCGATCCCTCCGGTGTGTCGGGGCTACAGCGGCGCAAGCTCTGAGGCTATTCACAGCTTCGTGCGCAGGCGCCGCGACGCGGCCTTCCCCGAGGCGGACGCCTATGTCAGACAGGGGTATGATCCCAAGCGCCCCCAAACCCGGCTGCTGCCCCCCGCCCATGCGCCCGCCTGCGGGCGCGGCGCGGCCCTGGGACCAGGCGTCACGCGCCTTGTGCCGGGACACCACCGTGCCGGTGCCCGCGGGCCACGCCATGGTCGGCACCGACCAGCCAGAGTTGCCCGCCGACGGCGAAGGCCCCGCGCGCCGGGTAAAGCTGCGCGGCTTTGCCATGGACGCCACCTGCGTGACCGTGGCGCGCTTTAGCGAATTTGTGGCCGCCACGGGTTACACCACCGAAGCCGAACGTTTTGGCTGGTCTTTTGTTTTCTGGTCCCAGATCCCCGCTGACATTCCCGCAAGCCAAGCACTGCCCGAAGCCCCTTGGTGGCGGCGCATTGACGGGGCAACCTGGCAGGCGCCCTTTGGACCGGGGACTCACGCGCAGCCAGACGACCCGGTCACCCAGGTCAGTTGGTCGGACGCCGCGGCTTATGCCACCTGGGCGGGCGGGCGGCTGCCCACCGAGGCCGAATGGGAACACGCCGCCCGGGGCGGCCAGGGCGCCGTGCGCTTCCCCTGGGGCGACGCAGAGCCCGGCGACAACGGCCCTTATCCCTGCAATATCTGGCAGGGCCGATTCCCCGAACTTGATACGGGCGCCGACGGCCACGCAGGCGTGGCTCCGGCCCAAAGCTACGCCCCAAACCCCTTCGGGCTTTATAATATGTGCGGCAACGTGTGGGAGTGGACAGCCGACCCCTTCCGCATCCGATCCTTGAAAAAGGACGTCAAAGCGCGGCTACGCGCGATGCAAGGCTACCGAACGTCAAAGGGCGGCAGCTACCTGTGCCACCGCAGCTACTGCTACCGGTACCGGATCGCGGCGCGCAGCGGGAACTCCCCAGACAGCGCCACCACGCACCAGGGGTTCCGCCTGGTTTACGACACACCAGACGAGGGCCCAGAATGGGCAAAGCGCCCGGGGCGGTAAGGCGCCAGGTCGTAGGGTGCGGAGTGGCCCAAAACTTCGGCGGCGATGCAGTCAGCCACGATGGGGCCGAGGGTCATGCCCGAATGCATGACCGCCACATGCACGCCGGGCGCCACCTCCCCCACGGCGGGCAGGCCGTCTTCAGGGATCGGTCGGTGCCAAAGCCCTAGGTGTTCGAGCCGTATATCCAACCCCGGAAGCCGCGCCCGCAAGCGGTCGAGCGCGCGCTCCGCGGCCACCTCGGGTGCGGTGGTCAGGGTATCGGCGGTGCCCGTGGCCACCAGGATGCGCCCGTCGGTGCCCTGCCAGAAATCCATCCCCGGGGACGCCAGGACCGGCCCCGCCACCGGGGGCAGCGGGTTTGTGCGCATCAGCATGCCCGGCGCATCCCGCAGGGGCACCGGGTGGCCAAGCCCCGCCAAAAGCGCGGGCGTTCCACAACCCGCTGCGATCAAGATGCGGTCCGCTTG
>JBCCMR010000191.1:0-6742 GCA_039026255.1 Pseudomonadota bacterium | reverse complement strand
TCAACCCCGTCGAAATGGCATTCTCAAAGCGCAACTCCCACCTCCGGCGCATAGGTGCGAGCAGGTTCACCGACATGTTCGAGGCAATCGCCGAAGTCTGCGAACTTTACGCGCCCCAAAAGTGTTGGAATGACTTCAAAGCTGCCGGATACGTTTCAGGTTAGAGCCGGAAAGCGCTAGCTTTGGTCCGGCTGACGCGGACTTGCCGGGTTCGAAGGGCCTTTCAAACCTATCCGGCTCTAGCGCGTGCCCATAAGTCTTTGGACCTGGGTGGAGAGGGGTTTCTTTTGCGCTTTCTCCGACGGGCGACCCAGTCGCCAGGCTGCAAAAGGGGATTGTCAGAGAAGCCTCACGCGGCAGCGCTTGGCCGGTTTGCGAATTGCCGTTCGGCTGCCGCGCAGGGGTTTCAGAAGTGTTTCGACCCGAGGTCGGTTCGTTCCTGCCGAAGCGCTGCGCTTTATGGGGCGGTCCTGTTATGGGCAGTAAAATCTGATTGCCCAAACCCTCTCAAGCGACCTCTTCGCGGTCAGTTGGCGCATCGACTGCAGGTTCGCGCGCGGGTTTTTCAGTAGCGTATTCGGCCAAAATTCGGTTCATTTCGGTGGCCAATGCGTCCATTTTGATCGGTTTTGCCACGTGCCCGGCAAATCCTGATGCTTTGTAGTGGGCAATTTGGTCGACCATGGTGTTTGCGGTAACGGCAATCGCAGGGCGTGGGGATCGGCCAAACCGGATGTCGTCTTCCCGCAGTGCAGCCAAGGTTTCGATTCCGTCGATGCCAGGCATTGATATGTCCAAAAGGAAAATACCGTAGTCTTTTTCACGGGCAGCGCGCACAGCGTCGTATCCGTCCTTGGCCACGGCGTTTTCAAGTCCGAGGCGGTCAAGCATCTTTGACAGCACCAGGCGATTGGTGCGGTTGTCGTCGGCGGCAAGGACGGCGATTTTTTCTATTAGGTAGGGCGTTGCGCTGGCCGGGCCTGCGGTGTTGCGCACCGGGCGATCAGTCGTGGAAAGCGGCAGAGTGACTGTGAAGGTTGTGCCCACCCCCACCTCACTTTCCACGTGGATGCCCCCGTCCATGGCATTCACCAGCGACTGGGTTATCGACATCCCCAGACCAGTGCCGCCAAAACGCCGGGTGGTGGAGCTATCGGCTTGGACAAAATCTTCAAAAATAGTGGCGACCTGGTCTTCGGTCATGCCGATGCCGCTGTCGCGGATCGTAAGCGTCAGGGGGTCCCCGGGCTCGGCCGTGATTTGTACTGACACCTGGCCGGTTTCGGTAAACTTGACCGAGTTGCCGACAAGGTTGTTGAGAACCTGCATCACCCGGTGTGGGTCGCCCAGACGCCCAAGCGGGTCCGTCGGAGTCACTGTCAGTTGCAGCCCGATACCCTTTTCGGAGGCTCGTAGCCCGTGAATACGGCCCAGCTTCACCACCAGATCACCTGGATCAAAGGGTGTCTCTTCCAGTGTCAGCTTCCCCGCCTCGATCTTTGAGAAATCGAGGATGTCGTTCACCACGGCCATAAGCGCCTCGCCGCTATCGCGGATGGCAGCGCAGCTTTCTTTGCTTTCGCGGGTGCGCAGCGTGGGCTCCAACGCCTGGGCCATGCCGATCACCCCATTAAGTGGGGTACGCAATTCATGGCTCATCGTGGCCAGAAACCGAGTCTTCGCCTCGGACATCATTTCGGCGCGGCGCGCGTGCAAAAGCGCCTCCGTCTGGGATTTTTCCAGGGCCTTTGTGGCCATGCGGCGCCGGTCGTTTATGGGCTTGATCAAAAGCCGCCAGACCCCAAACTGCACCAAAAGTAAAAGTGGAATTGATCCAGATTGCACCCAAGCCAGCACCACCATGGAGGAGCGCTTTAGCGCCTTTTGGTCTTCGATGTAGGCTTCCATTTCCAAGAACATGTCGCCCCTTACCTGGGCGCGCAGGGCTTCGCCATAAAACTGCCAGTCGAGGTAATTATCGGCCTCTGCCAAACGTTTAATGTTGCGGGCAAGGCGTGTACGGTGCTTGTCGAAAGTCGCCTCCGCGGCGGTGCCGTCGGTGTCACCTAAGACACGCCGGAGCCTTGAGAAGGATACCAGACTTTCCGCCAGCGGCACCGCATAAAATGCGAGTTGCTCGGCCAATTGCAGGCGCACCACTTCCTTCTCGGCTGTGTCGACCGTGTCTAAAAGCCGGTGTGACAGGAAAAGTGACCGCTGGGTCTGGGTTTTGAGTTCGTATACGAGTTCAATTCGGTCGGTTGCGCGGTCTTCGACGCGCAAAACCAATTGCGAAAACCCGTAGATCGTCGCCACCGTGATCAAAAGAAACGCCGATGCGAGGATGTAGACCCGTTGCATTGTCACCCCTTTGCCTGCCGTCACCACCATAGAGCTCGGGAATTTAACAAGCGGTGAATTCGGGCAGACTGCTGCGCCTTTTGATATCTAAAATGTCTTACGGTTTGGCGAGCACCGCGCCTGGGTTAAGAATGCCGCGTGGGTCAAGGGCGACTTTGATGCGGCCCATCGCGACCAGTTTCGCAGTGTCTCCGTACCGGGCGAGGTCCGCTTGCTTGAAGCGCCCGATACCGTGTTCTGCGGAAATCGAGCCGCCCCGGGCGGCGACCGCTTCGTGTACGCATTCAATCAGCGCTTCGCGGGTCTGGGCATAGTCGGTTTTGGCGCGACCTTCAGCTGGGAAAAGGTTGTAGTGGAGGTTGCCGTCGCCCGCGTGGCCAAAGCAGTTGATACGCACGTCGGCAATGGCCGAAAGCTGGTCTGGTACCGCGGCGATAAAGTCGCCGAGTGACCCAAGCGGCAGCGAAATGTCGTGGCTTGCAATGGCGCCAATGCGGCGGTTGGCGTCGGGAATGTTTTCGCGCAGCGACCAGAACTCCGCGCGCTGGGTATCAGATTGCGCTACGAGTCCGTCGCGTAGCAGCCCGTTATCAAAGGCGCAGGCGAGCGAGGGCTCAAGTAACCGTTCTAAGTCCTGGCCAGGTCCAGCTCCGGCCTCAACCAGCACCATCCAATCGGGAACCGGATTAAAGGGTTGGCGCTGGTGCGGGTGGGTCTGGGCCACGAAGCGTGGCCCCTGGCCCGAGATCAGCTCGAAGGCGGTCAAAAGTCCGCCCGTGGCGTCCTGAAGCTGGGATAGAAGGCTCAGCGCCGCATCAGGTCCCCGAACCACCCCAAAAAACGTCCAGCGCGCAGCGGGCCGGGGGAAGAGCCGTAAGCAGGCGGCAGTAATCACGCCGAGCGTCCCTTCCGCACCGATCAACAGGTGACGCAGGTCGTAGCCGGTGTTGTCTTTGCGAAGGCCGGTCAGCCCATGATGCACAGTGCCATCGGCCATGACCGCCTCAACCCCCAGGCATAGGTCGCGGGCGTTGCCATAGCGCAGCACCTGCACGCCGCCTGCGTTGGTGGCCAAGACGCCGCCCACGGTGGCCGTCCCCTCGGAGGCCAACGACAAGGGAAAAAGCCTTCCCACCCCGCGCGCGGCATCTTGGGCCGCGGCGAGCGTGGCGCCCGCTTCGATCATCAGCGTCCCTGCCATGGGATCAACGGCGCGGGTTGCGGTCATTCGGGCCATCGACAGTATCACCGGGTGGAATGCATCGGTTAGCTGCCCGCCCACAAGCCCTGTGCCGCCCCCGTGGGGCACAACCGCTACCCCCGCGGCGGTGCAGCCGGCCAAAAGGCGCGACACCTCCTGGGTGGAGCGCGGACGAACCAGAACGCCTCGGCCGCGGGCCAGGCCGCGCGGCTCTTCCAGATGGGTGGAGCCGGGGTGTTCCGGCGTCAGACCAAGACCTGCGACAAAGTCAAAATTCGCGGGTGTCAGCACGTCATTCGAACTCTTCCACGTACTGGGGCTGGGTCACAAAGATGGTGGGCCGCGACGGCAGCCGATCGAGCGACATGCGCAGCGATGACGTGTCTAGCCGAACCACATCGAATTCATCTTCCATCCCCGCTAGAAAAACCGACAAAGAGCCGTCCCCCCACCAGTGCATGGGCAACACCACGCGCGCCTTGAGCCGCTTCATGATGCGGATCATAGAGCCCAAGTCGATGGTCATGCCCCCGTCGACCGCCGCCATCACTACGTCGAGCCGTCCGATGCGGGCAAACTGTTCGTCCGAGGGGATGTGGTGCAGGTGGCCCAGGTGGCCGATGCACATGCCGCCGACCTCGAATATAAATATTGAGTTGCCGTCTGGGCGCAGCCCGGTCCATTGGCTTCGTATGTCAGTGGTGACGTTTCGGATGAGCATTTCACCCAGGTCAAGCTCATGGTCGGCCACGCCGCCGTCCGGGTTCCAGCCGCGCAGGACATGGGGGATAGAGGGGTCGGGAAAGTCGGTGTAGTGGGACGAATGCCCGATATTCATCGTGACCACGTCAGGCGGCGTTTGCGTGCGGCCGATATAGCCGTTGTAGTCCGTGACTGTGCGCAGTCCGCCTTCGGTGTCGATCATATACATGGAATGGCCCACATAAGAAATCATCACCTCGTCGCGTGCAAGGCTCTGGGACGCGCGATGGATCGGGGGACCAGCGTCGGCGAAGGCTAGACAGTGGCTTGGCGTGCGCTCTCGGGGTTGGTTTGCGTCTGGCGTCGGGCTTTGCGCCTGCGTATTGGTCGGAGCCGCCCAAGCGGCAGCAACCAAGGTGAGAGCGGCAACGGTCCTAGCCAGCATCGGTCTTCCCTCGTCTGTCATACCTTAGGTTGGCATATAGGACGTGGGTGCGCCATCGGCCAGCAATCTGCAGGTAGGACTGGGCGACACCTTCGTATTTGAAGCCGGTCTTTTCCAAAAGTCCGCGGGATGCCGCATTTTCGGGCAGAGTTGCCGCTTCGACCCGCGAAAGGTCAAGAACGGTGAAAGCGTAGTGGACAAGCGCCGTGATGGTGTCAGACATAAACCCCTGGCGCACAAAGGGCTGGCCTACCCAGTAACCGAGGGTGCCGGACTGCGCCGGCCCTCGGCGTATGTTGTCGAGCGTGATAGCCCCCACAAGCGCATTGTCGCTGCGTCGAAAGATAAAGAGCGGCAAGCCCTTACCGCTTTCATAGCTTTTACGGGCCCAAAAGACCCGGTTGGAAAACGCCCGTTTGGTGAAGTGGTCTGCGGCCCAGGTCGGCTCCCAGGGGCGCAGGAACTGTTCGCTTTCGCGCCGAAGTTGAGCCCAAGCGCGGTGGTCGCCCATCACCGGCATGCGCAGGGTCACGTGCTCGGCCTCTATTGTGACCTTTGGGCGTCTCTTGAACATATACATGGCGTTGTTTCGCGGGCACTAAACCGCGCCCGCCACAGGTCGTCAAGGCGCCGTGCTGGGCGCTGGATTTTTCGCCGCGCGCGGGTTATCATTTGCGGACCGACGCAGCCCGTAAGAGGTCGCGCGGCCAGGCAGAGCATCGAACGGCAAAAGGCAGGCCCATAAAATGACAGAGATGGTGTTCGGCACCCAGGCAGCCAAGCCCGGGGAGCCGGTGCTGCCAAAGTGGTGGCGCACGGTGGACCGCTGGTCGCTGACCGCGATCCTGTTGCTGTTCCTGGTGGGGATCCTCCTTGGGCTCGCCGCTTCAGTGCCGCTCGCCGAACGCAATGGCCTGCCGCAGTTCTACTACGTCTACAAACAGCTCTTTTTCGGGGGCGTGGCGATTGTGACCATGTTCCTGACCTCGATGATGTCGCCCAAGCTTGTGCGCCGCCTGGGCGTGTTCGGCTTTGTGTGCTGCCTGATCACGGTGCTGGCCTTGCCGTTCATCGGCACCGATTTCGGCAAAGGCGCCACGCGTTGGATCAGTCTTGGCTTTGCGTCGGTGCAACCGTCTGAGTTTCTCAAACCCGGCTTCATTGTTTTTTCTGCCTGACTCATGGCGGCCAGCTTCGACGTGGGCGGGCCGCCGGGTAAGCGCATGTCGTTTGTGATCACCGTCGGCATCGCGTTTGTGCTGGCGCTGCAACCGGATTTCGGCCAGGCGAGCCTGATCGTGGCCTCCTGGGGGGTGATGTATTTTGTGGCCGGGGCGCCGATGGTGCTGTTGGCAGGTATGGCGAGCGCGGTCGTCGGGGCAGGGGTGCTGGCCTATAACTCGTCCGAGCATTTCGCCCGCCGCATCGACGGATTTCTAAACCCTGACGTCGACCCGCGCACACAACTGGGCTACGCTACAAATGCCATCCAAGAGGGCGGCTTCTTCGGCGTCGGCGTGGGCGAGGGTCGTGTGAAGTGGTCGCTGCCTGACGCCCACACTGATTTTATCATCGCGGTGGCCGCCGAGGAATACGGCCTCATCCTTGTGCTGGTGATCATCTTCCTTTTCATGACCGTCACCGTGCGCTCGTTTCTGCGCCTTATCCAGGAACGCGACCCGTTTATCCGCTTTGCGGGTACGGGGCTTGCGGCGCTTTTTGGGATGCAGGCGCTGATCAACATGGGCGTGGCGGTGCGGCTTTTGCCCGCCAAGGGTATGACGCTGCCTTTTGTCAGCTACGGCGGGTCGTCGCTTGTGGCCGCGGGGATTGGCCTGGGCTTTCTTTTGGCGCTGACGCGGCGCCGACCCCAGGGCGACCTTTTGGATGTGCTGGGCGGTCAGACCCGGGCTGCGGCGGCGCCGCCCCGGGCCGATCCCCCCCGCCTGCAAATCACCCGCGGGCCCCAGGCGCACCTGGACGCGCAGGATACCCCCGGTGGCTGACCGGCTTTTGACCATCGCCGCGGGCGG
>JBCCMR010000190.1:0-6753 GCA_039026255.1 Pseudomonadota bacterium | reverse complement strand
GCCCCTGCCAGCACGCCGATGGACACATTCACTATGATGGGCCTTGGCGTGTCTTCGCTGTCAGCCAGAGCGGCCGCTTGATCAAGTATCCATCGCAGACCGCGCAACACGTAACCAGACAGTTGAGAGCCTGACGTATCTTCCACCGCCTGGGGCGGAAGCTGCACAGCCACCATCGGACAGTCGGAAACGGCGTCGGGGGTCAAAGGGTCGCTGCCCGCGGCAATGTCGGCCACATGGGTGCCGTGTGTTACCGCCAGGTCCGTACCGGGCCCGGCGGTCAGCCCGTCCCAAACCGGGCTTTCGCGGTGTCCGTAAAGTCGGTCATTGACCGCGGCGTATTCCGCGCCTTCGTCAAAGGTTGCGCCCTGGGCCAATAGCGTGTCGATTGCCTGCGCTGACACCTCTTCTCCGCAGACCATTGCCGTCCCTTCTAGCCGATCCTGTGCCTGCAGCCAGACCCGAGTTAGGCGTGTGCGCCGGGTGCCATCCGTGTCCGCGCGGGGAAACTGCGCATTCAGAAATCCCACCCCGTCGTCGATGACCGCCAGAAGTGGCGCACCCATCCGCGCAGGACGGGACGGCCGGGGAAGCTTCGGCCGCCCCGCCCCGTCAGGGAGGTACGCGAATTTGTCCTGGTATTTGCCCCAGAACCCAGCAACCGAACGCCGTTTGTGGATCATCACATCGGGCGCCCAATCGGGCGGATGGGCGAGAAGCCGAGCAATGCGTGCCCGTTCTTGCCCGTCGATCAAAAAGTCGCTCGCCGGGGCGGGATTGTCCGCCTGGGCTGCGATCCAGGCCAGCGTGTCCTTGGTCGGTTTTGCCAGGCGCACCAGCACCGTCTCGAAACCAAAGGCGCCGTCGTCCCCCGGCGCATAGACGGTGTCGAACCAATCGCGGTAGACATTGGCGGCATCAAAGCCGCGCGGGCTATCCCAGGTGTAGCGCATCAGGCGTCCTTTGCTGACCTGGATTCTAAAAAACCCCCGGTGCGCGCATCCTGTCAAAGAAAACCAAACAGCAGGTGATGGGATTTACGCATTATTCACGCAGGCTCCGCCATGATGGGCAAAAGCACGGAAAAGCGGCTGCCTTCGCCTTCGGCACTGTCGATCTGTAGGCGGCCCCTGTGGCGCATCAGAATGTGTTTTACAATTGCCAGGCCCAGGCCGGTGCCGCCTTTGTCCCGCGACCGACCTTTGTCGATCCGGTAAAACCGTTCCGTCAAGCGGGTGATATGTTCTGGGGCGATGCCGTCCCCCTGGTCGGTGACAGTGATGCGCACCATTTGCGGGTCCGCTTCGTCAAGCGCACCGGTCACCGTGACCACGCTATCGGCGCGGCTATATTTGGCGGCGTTCTCAATGATGTTGCGAAAGACCTGCGTTAGCTCATCGGCATTGCCCAGGATATCAGGCAGGGGCGCCGCCTCGTGAAGATCGACGCGCACCCGCTCCTGTTCCAGGATGGGCTCCAGGGCCGCCACAACCCGCGCCACCACGGGCATCGGGGACACTGGCAGGGTGGGCGCGTAGCGTTCCACTGTCTGAAGCTTTGAGAGCGACAAAAGATCGTCGATCAAGCGGGCCATGCGTTCGGCCTCTTGGGCCATGAGCGCCAGAAACCGTGTTGTGGCCTCCCGGTCATTGCGGGCATGGCCCTGAAGCGTTTCGATAAAGCCCACCAGTGTGGTTAGCGGGGACCGCAATTCGTGGCTGACGTTGGCCACAAAATCGGACCGCATCTGTTCGGCCTCTAGGATATGGCTGACGTCTTCGAAGCTGACCACCACCTGGGCGTCTTCGAATGGGGCTTCGGGATTGAGCCGTTGCGCGGTCATGCGAAACGCCGTGGGTACCACAAGTTGGAGCTTGACCGAAACGCTGGCCCGTTTGTCGCCGTCGAGCACGTTTTCAATGGCGCGAATGCAGCGCTTGTTTGGTACCAGCGACGGCAGTTTTGTCCCCTGGGTCCAGGACCCAAAAAGCGACACCGCCGCACTATTGCGAAAGCGGATTATCTGGTCGCAATCGACCACAAATATTGCCACGCTCAGCCCGTTAAGCACCGCTGCCAAATTGTCATCAACCATTATGATACCTCTTCCCTGCGCCGGTTGCGGCCCGCGTTTGCTGCGTTGCAGCAAGCGCATAGCAGCTTTCCCCCTTTGGCGGTTGTCCAAAGCCGGGGGGAAGCGCATCTAACTAACAACACAAACGCAGCCGTAATGGAAAGGCAAAACAATGGCTTATATCTCTGCTTCCGCGTCTGGCTTCGGTGCGACCCTCCGCTCGGTCATGGCAAACATGGGTCATGCGATCTTCGATTTCTTCGCTGACGTGTCGAACTCTCACGCGCGACTTGACCAGATCGAGCGTATGCAGCGCATGTCTGACGAAACCCTGAAAGCCCGCTTCGGCATCGCCCGGACCGAAATCGTAGCCTACGTGTTTCGGGACAAGATGGTGGGCTAAACGCCCAATTCAAACCGGCCCGAAAACAAAGCCCGGCACGCATGACGCGGCCGGGCTTTGTTGTGTTTTGTTGTGTCTGGTGCGGGTTGACGGCTATTCGGCCGGATTTTCCATCCCGCGGTGGGACTTGGGGCGGCGGTCCGCGGAAGACCCAAATAGACGGTAGTAAAGCGCCGCTGGCAGAAAGTTTGACCCCCGGAACAGCCATGAAAACACCCGGGGGAAGTTTGTCTGGAACCGGTTGGTGCCCATGGCCCGGGTGATGTGGTCCGCGGCTTCTTCGGGGTCCATTAGGAAGGGCATCGTGAAGTCGTTCTTGTCGGTGAGCCGCGTCCGAATGAAGCCGGGGTTCATCAACTGCACTTTTACGTTGGTTCGCTGGGTTTCGGCGCGCAGGTTTTCTGCCAGGTGCATCATACCCGCTTTCGACGCGCCATAGCCCACCGCACCCGGGAGCCCCCGGAACCCCGAGAGCGAACCGACAATGACCACATGGCCTTGGTCACGACGCATCATGTCAGGCAGCACATAAGACAGAACCCGCGCCGTTCCGGTAAGGTTGACGTCAAACATCAACTCTACTTGCTCGGGGTCGAACTCTGCGGCGGTCATGGGCCAGTAGACCCCCTGCATGACAATCACCCCGTCGATGGGCCCCAGTCTCGCAACGCAATCGCGGACCGCGCTCAGATCTTGCACGTCAAGCGGGTGAACCGTCGCCTCCCCCGGAAGTTCGTCCGCGAGCGCCGTAAGGCGTTCTTCTGACCGGGCGCTCAGGGCAACATTTGCGCCTTGGCGCGAAAGGTCATGGGCAAGCGCCCGGCCTAAGCCTTCGGACGCGCCGACTAGCCAATAGCGTTTTCCGGCGAATGTCATGCATCGACCTTGCGAATAGTGGCCACAAGCTCGGCAACTTTGATGCCAAATTTGCTAAGCTGGCTGCGGTTCACGATGGTGCCGTTGTCGAGCAAGTACATCCAATCGGTAGCGTCGAGTTCGTGTCCGCCACCCGACTCCGGCAGCTTGATGCGGTAAGATAAGCGCACGGCAGAACCATCCATTACGCCCGTCCCCGGCCCCGCAAGGTCACTGGCCAGCGCGTCGAAGGTCCCATCGTTGTGGGTTGTCAGCGTCCATTCCCGGTCCTGGGTGCTGCCGCTGTCGTAGCGAAAGCTCTCTCGTAGGCGGCCTTTGTTGCCCTCCCAGGTGCCCTCAAAGTCCGCCACAAACCGTGTCACCACGCGGCCTAGCGGGCCATAAAGCACACCTTCGCAAACCATGCGGCCGTCAAGGTGTTCCCGGATATCGAAGGGCCGCCCAGTTGGGTAGTCGGATGTTTTCTGTGCCTGAAAGCCAGTGAGGTATCGTGCCATCGCCCAAAGAAGGGCGCTCATCACCACCATACCTGCCAGAAAAACGAGTGTCGTCGTCATCTTATCTCTCCTCTATTGGCGTCCAGTATAGGACGCACAATGCAATGACCTTCAGCCCCGACGGCACGACCGCATAAAGCACGGTTAGCGTCATCAGAACTTCGGGCGGGTTGTTTCCCTCGTTGGTGAAACCCGCGGCGTCGAGCAGCGGCAACACCGTTGCAGCCGCCACCGCGAGCGTGAGCTTCGAACAGAAGTTCCACAGGCCGAAGGCTTGGCCGCCAGCGCCTTTCACCTGGTCCACCCGGCGCGAAAAAAGCGCCGGAAGGAGTGTCATATCCGCCCCGAGCGCCGCGCCGGACGCCAGGCAGATCAACGCGAAAATCCAAACGTCCCCGTCGCCTAGAAAAATCGCGAAGCTGAACGAAACGATGGCCAAGACCATCCCTAAGATCAGCGTTTCTTTGGTTCCGCGGGACTCCGCCATACGGCTCCAAAAAGGTGCGGTCGCAGCTGCGGCCACAAAGAACACCAACAGAAGCGGCCCCGCCGCAGCGGCGTCCCCCAGGCGGTATTCCACGTAAAATAAAAAGAGGCTGGCGCTCACTGCGACAGGTGCCGCGTTAAAGAGCCCAACCACGAGAAGCTGGCGTAGAATCTTGTCCCGTAAAAGCTGCCAGGTTCCGGTTTCGGATACGTCAAGGCGCCCGGCCCATTCCGGAGCCATAACAATCGCGGCCACGACTGCGGCAGCAAAAAAGCCGATGGAGAAGGCGACCAGGGGGTCGGCAAGCCCCGACATCATCAGAAGGCTGGGCACGATGGACGCTAGGCATATTCCCAAAAGCGTGCCGAATTCCCGCCAGGCGGCCAGGCGCAAGGGACCGTTTGCCCCAAGCGTTTCGCCTTTAGCGATGCCCCGAGCGTAGAACAGGATCCAAAGGAAGCTGAACGAAGTAAAAAGCACGGCCAGGCACAGAACAAACCACCAAAGCGGCTCAATCGGCGCCGGCACAGCAAAAAGCGCCACCATGGATGCGCCCAAAATGACGGTGATTGTTGCCGCCACAACCCCACGGGCGCGCCCAAGGCGGTCAGCCACCCAGCCCAGAAGTGGGTCCTGGATGAAATCAAACATCCGCAACAGAACCAGTACACCGGCGATAGCGGTCAGGCTGATGCCGTAGCTTTCGTTAAAGAACTTTGGCGCATGTATGTAGATCGGCAGACCAGCCCCGGCGAGCACCGCACCATAGATGGTATAGCGGTGCAGGCCGCGGTCTGTCGCACTTTCCAGTTGCGTTTCTACTGCCGACATCGGTTCGGGTCCTTAGCTTGCGCCGGTCAGGCGCGCTGCGCCCCGAGTGTCGCGCGAAGTCGGCGCCAGCCAGATGCCAAAGAAGCGTTTGGTTAGGCTCGGGTAGTTGATCGTGCAGCGCTTGGACCCGTTGGCGTAAAGCGATACGCGCGATGGACTTTCGGCGACCCCGGTGATCCGTGACCCGCGGCGCACGTCGATCAGGCACTGTTGCAGGCGGCCCTGAAGGCGCGAGTGGTCCGATGGTTGGCCGCCTTCGACCCGGACAATTTCGTCGATGGTGGACCTGGCCAAAAGCTCTGCGCTGAAGCGTGCGCCGTAGGTCAGCGTCAGGGCAAATTTCTGGCCGAAAGAAAATGCCCCGTCTTCAGTCCAAAGTTCCGCGTCATAAAGACGAAACCCCCAGGCGCGTGCTGTGGTTTCCCCGGTCAGTTCTGGCGATGAAAACCGCGTTGCCACCTCGGGCGGGGCACTTTGGGCAGCAGCGATCGGCCCGCCCGCGGCGGCCAGCGCGAAAAGCGCGATTTTGACATACTTCAGGGTTTTCATCAGGAGACCTCCTCGGTTGGAGCGGCAGGGCGTGTGCGGAAGCGGGCGCCTTTCCACCAAAGGCGGACCGCTTGATAGTGGATAAGACCCAGAACCCGGCGGGACCCGAGCGGGCGGCGCACGGCGGCGCGAAGGATGGCAGCGCTGGTAAGGGGCGTGCGATCCGCCAGGAGTGTCGCGTAGACGCCGTTTTCCCCGGCCCGGTAGTCGATCACAATCGACACGCGGTCATCGCTAATGTCGAAGACGAACGTGTAGCCCCCTTCAATTTGCTGAAATGGCGAAACGTAGAAGATTTTTTCCGATTGCAGCCGATCGCTTGGCGAAATCGGACGGAGGTCTTCGTGGTGGCAAAGATAAGAGTGCCGATCACCGTAAGTGTTCGTGACCTCGGCAATGACGGCGCGCAGATCAGACCCGGTGTAAACAAGCCAAAACGAAACTGGGTTAAAGACGTGGCCCATCACCCGTGGTTGCGCCAAAAGCAGCACCTGCGCATCGGCCAGCGTGCTGAGCCCCTGGTCGGCCAACACCTCCCGCACCCAGGCTACGCCGCGCCCGGCGCCTGGCTGGCCGCCGTGGTCTATGTCCCAAAGGGCCGTCAGGTTGCGCCGGTTGCGCGAAAAAAGCGCCGGTATCCCGTCGCGGCTTTCGGGGTCAATTAGGATATAATCCACCCCGTAGGTGAATTTGTTCGAAATCGCCCCGCGCCGACCGTGAAAGGTCGAGCCGCTTATCATCTGCGGTGTTAGGCCCATGTGGTCACCATTCCCATATCGTGGGCCACGTCGACTGCGCTGCTGTAGCCGTCCTCGTGAAAGCCGTTGCGCATGTAGGCCCCACAGAACCAAGTGTTTCGGCGGCCTTGAAGTTCCCTCAATTTTGGTTGCGCTTCCAAAGCGGCGCGATCAAAGACCGGATGGCGAAAGCTTGTTTCTTCGTAGATCAGGTCATCCCGAATATCCTGGGTGGGGTTCAGACTGCCGAGGATCAGGTCATCATGGGGGATGGGCTGTAGGCTGTTCATCCAATAGGT
>JBCCMR010000189.1:0-6777 GCA_039026255.1 Pseudomonadota bacterium | reverse complement strand
TTCATTTCGCCCAAGCCCTTATAACGTTGCAACTGCTGGCCCCGCTCGCCCTCTTCCATGATCAGCTCCAAAAGCTCCGTCGGCGACCAGATCGCGTGGGTCTTGCCGCGCCGTTCAAAAGCGGCGAGCGTGCCGTAGTTTTCGGCCAGATCCGCGGTCATTTCACCCAGTTTACGCGCCTCAGGCGATCGCAGGGCGCGCCCGTCGAGGGTGTGCACCTCTTCCACGCCCCGCAAAACCCGTGCCAGCCGGATGCCCTGGTCCTGGGTAATGCGTCCGCGCCAGCCACGTTCGTATTCTTCGGCTACCTGATCAAGGCGCGCCGCCACCGCGTCAGCCACCCGTTGCAGATTGCGGTCCGCGGCCCCCGGCTCAAGCGCGCCGGCAATTGCGGCCTGCTCCAGCACCGCCCGGTTATAGTGGGTAGGAAATGCGTTCAGCAGAAACCGAACCCGTTGGGCCTCTGCCACCACGCGGGCCAGGTCATTGCCCACCAGGACAGACCCGTCGCCCAGCGTCAGCGCAGCCCCGTCAAGCCCTTGGGATACCAAAAACGCCTCCAGGGACGCCTGATCTTTGAGGTAAACCTCGGACTTGCCGCGCGATACCTTATAGAGCGGCGGCTGCGCGATGTAGAGGTAGCCGCCCTCGATCAACTCGGGCATTTGGCGGAAGAAAAACGTCAAAAGGAGCGTGCGGATGTGCGCGCCATCCACGTCAGCGTCGGTCATGATGACAATCTTGTGGTAGCGTAGTTTCGTGATGTCGAATTCGTCGCGCCCGATGCCAGTGCCAAGGGCCATCACCAGGTTGCCGATCTCTTGGCTCGACAGCATTTTGTCGAACCGCGCCCGCTCCACGTTCAGGATTTTGCCGCGGAGCGGCAAGATCGCCTGCACCCGCCGGTCGCGCCCAGTCTGTGCTGAGCCCCCGGCGCTGTCACCCTCCACCAGGAAAAGCTCCCGCTTGGCGGGGTCTTTCTCTGAGCATTCTTTGAGCTTGCCCGCCAAAAAACTGACGTCATTGGTGGACTTTTTGCGGGTCAGTTCCCGGGCGCGGCGCGCCGCTTCGCGGGCCTGCGCGGCCTCGACGATCTTGGTGACGATCTGGCGCGCGGGACCGGGGTTTTCCTCAAACCAGGCGGCAAGTCGCTCGTTCATAAGCCCTTCGACCGCCGGACGCACCTCAGACGACACAAGCTTGTCTTTGGTTTGGCTGGAAAATTTCGGGTCAGGCACTTTGACAGAAAGCACACAGGTCAATCCTTCGCGCGCGTCGTCGCCCGAAAGCGCCACCTTTTCCTTTTTCGCGATACCCGACGAACCCGCGTAGAGGTTGATCGTCCGCGTCAGCGCGCCCCGAAACCCCGCTAGGTGTGTGCCGCCGTCCCGCTGGGGGATGTTATTGGTAAAGGGCAAGACTGTTTCGTGGTAGCTGTCGTTCCACCACATAGCCACCTCAACAGTGATGCCGTCCCGTTCCCCGGCCATGTAGATGGGCGTGTCAATCAGCGCGGTTTTTGACCGGTCGAGGAAGCGCACAAATTCTTTGACGCCCCCGTCGTAGAACATTTCAGCTTCGTTCGGGACCGGGCCGCGTTCGTCACGCAACCGGATGCGCACGCCGGAGTTGAGGAACGCAAGCTCCCGCAGGCGGTTTTCTAGTGTCTTGAAGATGAAATTGCGGTCCGAAAACGTGGCCGTCGAGGCCAGAAAGCGCACTTCGGTACCAGTTTCCTCAGTGGGTTGGACGGCCTGCAGGTGTTGCGTGGTTTCGCCGTGTTCAAAGCGGGCCACATGCACCTGTCCGTCGCGCCAGATGCGCAACTCTAGCCAATCGGAGAGCGCGTTCACAACCGACACGCCCACCCCGTGGAGCCCGCCGGAAACCTTGTAGCTGTTGGAGTCAAATTTCCCGCCGGCATGGAGTTGGGTCATGATGACCTCGGCCGCCGAAACGCCTTCTTCTTCGTGGATACCGACGGGAACGCCGCGGCCGTTGTCGCGGACGCTGACGCTTTCGTCGTCGTGAATAATGACGCTGACTTCGGTGGCGTGCCCGGCAAGCGCTTCGTCAATGCCGTTGTCGACGACCTCGTAGACCATGTGGTGCAGGCCGGACCCGTCATCGGTGTCGCCGATATACATGCCTGGGCGCTTTCGGACCGCCTCCAAGCCTTTGAGAACCTTAATAGAATCTGCGCCGTAGTCTGTTGGCTGCTCTGCCTCGTCCGCCATCCGCTCGCCCCCTTTGTATTTAATCTTTTTATAGGCGTTTTGCTTCCCTTTGTCACGGGCAGGACACAGGATTTCGGGCTGATTCACGCCGCGATTTTAGGATGACAATACCCGGCAAGGGGCCCTTATGCCGGCGCCACAAGAGACCCCTCAGGTCCTTCGGTTACCACAAGCCGAAGCGCTCGGTCGCCGAGGGCATCAAAGAGTTCTGGCCCCGTGCCGGTCATCCAAGCCTGGGCGCCAAGCGCCACAATTTCATCGTAAAGTGCTGCGCGCCTTTCGGCGTCTAGGTGAGCGGCCACCTCATCCAAAAGCAGGATCGGCGGGGCACCAAAACCCTGGGCTAAGGCGCGCCCGTTGGCCAGGATGAGCGACACCAAAAGCGCTTTTTGCTCGCCGGTGGAACAGGCCCGCGCGGGCATCCCTTTGGCGGCGTAGGTGGCCGCCAGGTCGGCCCGGTGGGGCCCGACCAGCGTCCGCCCGGCGGCCATGTCACGGCGCCTTGTATCGGCCAGGGTGTCGGCTAGGCCCGCGGCATCCTCAGGCGCGGGTTCGGCGTGCGTTAACGCCAGATCCGCTGCCGGGAAAGCCGTTTCCGCCCCCGCTTGGGCCGCGGCCAGGTCGGCAATTGTACGGCGACGCGCGGTGGTTATTGCGGCGCCAGACTGGGCCATCTGCGCCTCGATTGCACGGTACCACGCAGGGTCAGTCACGCCATCACGCAGCATGCGGTTGCGTTCGCGCATGGCCTTTTCGTAGTTGAGCGCGGTGTCTCCGTGGCTCGGTTCAAAACTCAGCGCCAGGCGGTCCAGAAACCGGCGGCGCCCTTCGGCTCCTTCGACCCAGAGCCGGTCCATTACCGGCACCAGCCAGACCACCCGGGCAATCCGACCAAGTGCCAACTGCGGCGCGGCCTTGCCGTCGATGGTCACCGTGCGTGGCCCCGTCCCGTCGTAGCGTTGCGAGATCTCGTGCAGTTGCCCGAGCGATTGAAGCTCCGCACTTAGCTTCCAGCCGATGCGGTCAGGAGCGCGCGAAATTTCATCGGCCTTGGCCCCGCGCAGGCCACGACCTGGCGACAAAAGCGAGAGCGCCTCAAGGATGTTTGTCTTGCCCGCTCCGTTTGGCCCGTAGATCGCCACGGGGCGCCCATCGGCGTCGATTTGCGCACGCCTATGGGATCGCATGTGCGACAGCGTCAGGTGGGTGACGGCAAGGCGGGACATAAGCGGCAGGCCGGAGGCAACCGGCGCGCCCGGTCAGACCCGCATCGGCATAACGACGTAAAGCGCGCTTTCGTCGTTGCCTTCGCGCATCAACATTGGGTCACCGGAGGAGTTGAACAGAAAGACCGCATTTTCTCGGTCCACCTGGCTGGCAATCTCCAGCAGGTATTTGGCGTTGAACCCGATATCGAGCCGTTCATCCCCGTAGGCCACGGCAAGCTCTTCCTCGGCGGCGCCGCTGTCGGGGGCGTTGACGGATAGGACAAGGCGGTCTTCGTCCAGGGCCAGTTTGACCGCGCGAGATCGCTCCGAAGACACGGTCGAAACCCGGTCGACGGCGCTGGCAAATTCGGTGGCGTCCACTTCCAGGCGTCGGGCATTGGCGGTGGGGATCACGCGCGAATAGTCTGGGAAGGTGCCGTCGATGACCTTTGACGTGAGCGTGATATCGTCCGTGGCAAAGCGGATCTTGGTCTCGGACACGCTTACGGCGATGTCGGCGTCGTCGTCATCGAGAAGCTTGCGCAACTCACCCACGGTTTTGCGCGGCACGATGACCCCCGGCAGCGCCTCGGCCCCATATGGCAGAGGGGCATCAATGCGCGCTAGGCGGTGGCCATCGGTGGCCACGCAGCGCAGCACGGCGCCTTCGGGCCCATCAGACCCGTGCATGTAGACGCCCGTCAGGTAATAGCGCGTCTCTTCGGTCGAGATCGCAAACTTCGACTTGTCAAAAAGCCGCCGCAGCATCTTGGCGTTCGCGGCAAAGTTGCAGTCATAGTCTGACGAGGTCATGACCGGAAAATCGTCGCGGGGCAGGGTGGCGAGCGAAAAGCTCGACCGGCCAGCCCGAATGTCCAGCCGCCCGGACATTCCATCATCCGTCAGGTCCACCAGCGCCCCGTCCGGAAGTTTGCGTACGATTTCGTGGAGCGTATGGGCGCCGACTGTTGTGGCGCCAGACTGTTCCACCTGGGCGGGTGCAGTTTCAACCACCTCGATATCAAGGTCGGTGGCGCGAAACCGCGCGGTGTTCCCGTCGGCCTCAATGAGCACGTTCGACAGAATCGGGATGGTATTGCGCCGCTCCACAACCGATTGCGCCTGGCTCATGGCCTTTAGCAGCGCGCCGCGTTCGATGCTGACCTTCATCGTCCTGTCCCTGTCCTTGCCCCGGGATCGAAACCCTACGCGCGAGGGGGCAAAAGGCAACACTTTCCGTCAAAAATGTGCCATAAAGCGATGCCACGGTAAGCGACCAAAGACATGTTAGAAAACGTGAGCAAAAACAGGCACGGAGTGAGCGATGATTTGGTTGCGCAACGGGTTTTTAGCGCTCATGGGCCTGGCTTTGGCGCTGGCTGGGTGTACCGAACAGGTCACCAAGGACGCCACCAGCCGCATTCTGGTGATGGGCGACTCTATGCTTGCCTCCCATGGGGCTTCGGGCCGCGCTGTCGCAGATGTGCTGGAACGGGAACTGGGGCAAGAGGTCACGGACCGCTCAGTTCTCGGTGCCCGCATCATTTACCGCTTGCCCATAAGCGGGGCGGCAGGGCTCAACATCGCCAAGCAGTACCGCGACGGCCCCTGGGACTGGGTGGTGCTGAACGGCGGTGGCAATGATCTGTGGTTGGGGTGTGGCTGCCACGCTTGCGACCGGCGGCTTAACCGTCTGGCGCGCGACGGTGGCCAGGGGGAGATACCCGATTTGATCCGGCGTCTGCGGGATACTGGCGCAAGGGTTCTTTACGTGGGCTATTTGCGCAGCCCGGGCAGCGGGTCCCCGATCGAAAGCTGCAAAGACGAAGGTGATACGCTTGAGGCGCGTATGGCTGCCTTTGCCGCGGCCACCCCCGGCGTCACTTACGTCAGCTTGCAAGACCTAGTGCCCCACGGCGACCGCAGTTTTCACGGGCTTGACATGATTCACCCGTCAGTCAAAGGCAGCGCAGCCATTGCCGGGCGTATCGCTGCGGCCATCCGCGACGCCCGCTAAGCTGCCCCGGGACGGTAACGTGCTAGGTACCCGGGCAGGACATCGTCCATAGGGGTGGCGTCGACGCCCAAGTCCGCCAATGTGCGCGCACCTGATGCGACCACGTTGTCAGATTTCAGCGATGCCACCTGGTCGGCGGTCACAAGACCATTCTGAAAAAAACCGCCGCTCATCTTCTGAGCCAGATCGAAGGCCCCACCCATGGTGGCGCCCAAGAAAAACGGCATGTCTAGCACGATCCGCCGACGTTTGATGTGGTACAGCATTCGGTTCATCAGTTGGGCGAAGGTCTCGATCTCTGGCCCGCCAAGTTCGTAGACACCAGGGTCCGTCCGTTCGCTTAAGCTATGCGCGATGGCCTGGGCCACATCGTCCACATAAATTGGCTGAAATTTGGTTGTCCCCCCGAAGATCGGCACCGCGGGACCATGCTTAGCCATGGACGCAAAGCGGTTAAAGAGTTGATCCTCGGGTCCAAAAATCAGTGACGGCCGCAGTATCACAGCACGGGGGAAAGCGGCGGTCAGGAGCGTTTCACCCCGACCTTTCGTCCGCGCGTATTCCGACCCGCCCGCGGGGTCTGCGCCAATAGATGAAACGTGTACGAGCCGCGAAACATCGGCCGCGCTTGCCGCTTTAGCGATCCGCTCAGGGGCCGCCACGTGAAGCGCCTCAAACGTCTGCGGCCCGGCCTCGGCCAGGATAGCCACAAGGTTCACCACCGCATCGGCACCCTCGATGGCCGCAGCGACTGATCTGTCATCGCGTACGTCGCATGCGACCGCCGTAACCTGGTCGCTGGTTTCGGCCTTCCCGGGGCTACGAACTGCCACGCGAACCTGCCAACCCGCCGCCACCAGTCGCCGCACTGCATAGCGCCCAACAAACCCGGACCCGCCGAAAACCGTTGCGTTTTTACCCGCTGCCATGGGTTAACCTCTTCGTTGACCTGGTCTGGGACGTAGATCGCGCCTCCGGACGGCCAAGCCGCCGCGACCACAGGGGCCCCTGACATGAGGACAGCAAAACGCCCAAAAACCATTGACACCCCCCCGACTGCTTAGTACCCCGCCTCCGTCAGTTACGTGCCCAGATGGCGGAATTGGTAGACGCGCCAGCTTCAGGTGCTGGTGTCCGTATGGACGTGGAGGTTCGAGTCCTCTTCTGGGCACCAATTTTCCAGAACATAGATGGCCATAAGAGCTCAAAATAATTGAGTTTTTTGTCATTTCGCGGTATCAATATGAACATAAAAGAACACTCAATACCCCCGAAAAACTGACGATTGGGGGTATCAAAGGGGGGTCGATACCCC
>JBCCMR010000188.1:0-6803 GCA_039026255.1 Pseudomonadota bacterium | reverse complement strand
TGACACGCTCATCGGGCTTGACGGGCGCGACGACCTGCGCGGCGGCAAAGGCCACGACGTACTGGTGGGTGACGGGTCCGTGACCCCGGCGCTGCTATCGCTCAACGACGGGTCAAACAACACCGACCGGTTGCAGGCCCAGGGCGCGGGCGTTCTGCCCACAGGCGACCTGACCTTTGAAATGCTGATCAACGCTGCTGATCCAGGCACCCAAGAGGCATGCCTCTTTTCCTACGCCAGCAGTTCTGCGGTTTCGAATGCTTTCACGCTCTTTAACTCAAACCAGCAGTTGCGGATCATCGTGAACAACACGGTTGTGGATACGGGGGTGCCCACATCGGAATTGATGAACGGCACCGCCAACCGGATCAGTGTTACGCTCGACGCTGACACCGACACGATGCAGCTTTTTGTGAATGGCGCGATTATGTGGCAAGGGGTGGAGCCTGCCATTGGTGCTGGTTTGGCCACTGGGGGTATCCTGGTAATCGGCCAGGACCAGGACACCCTGGGTGGCGGCTTTAACCCAAATCAGGCAACCGACGGCGCCGTGGGGGACATCCGGGTCTGGAACAGCGTTCGCAGCGCCCGTGATATCGCCGAGGCGGCGCAAACCGGTGTGCCCGCCGATGCCATAGGTCTGAGCGCCTATTGGGTGGTGGGTGACGACGGGCGCATGGATCCGCTTGTTGGGCCTGACATGGCGCTGATCGGACCGGGCGGTGTGACGCCCGCAGGCACAACCGGTGGCAGCGACGTGCTGCGCGGCGGCCAAGGAGATGACCAGCTCTTTGGGGGTGACGGGAACGACACGCTCGACGGTGGCGCCGACAACGACACGCTGGAAGGGGGGCGTGGCTCCGACCGGCTCGACGGGGGCAATGGGCTTGATGTCGCGTCTTATGCCGACACCGGTGTGGCGCTGCGCGTCGACCTCAATGACGCGACCCAGAACACCGGACGTGCGGCGTCGGACACGCTGATCAGCATAGAGGGAGTGATCGGCAGCCAGGGCGATGACACGCTTTTCGGCAGCGACGAAGGCAACATCCTGCGCGGATCCGGTGGCGACGACCGCATCGTCGCCCGCGGCGGCGATGACACGCTGTCGGGTGGCGAAGGGGCCGATATCTTGGACGGCAACGGCGGTGACGACTGGGTCGATTTCACCGGCGAGGGTTCGGTGACTGCGGATTTGCAGTTCAACGCCCGCAACCTTGGTAGTGCCGCAGGCGACGAATACCGCCGCATTGAGCATTTGATGGCAGGTGACGGTGACGACGATCTGCGCGGCGACGGCACCGACAACAGCATTTCGGGCGGCGACGGTGCCGACACCCTGACCGGACGCGGCGGCGCGGACGTGATCCTGGGCGGCGCCGGGCGTGATACGCTCGAAGGCGGGGCGGGCGCCGACGTCCTGGTCGGCGGCGGCGACACGAACCTACTCTATGGCGGGTCGGGGGCGGATACCCTGCGCCATGGCGTGGCCGACGGCGGTCCCCGGGGCAACGACGACTGGTACGGCGGGTCGGGCGCGGACATCTTCGAGTTCGATAACACTACCGAGGACGACCACTTTGCCCATATCTGGGACTTTGGCCGTGGTTCCGATACCATCCGCATCATCGGGGCCGAATACGACGACCTGACCATCGGCGATGTGGACAGCCAAAAAGCCTACGTCATCCTAGAGCAGAACACGCTAGTCTTCGTGGAGGGCGTCCAAGCGGCGGACCTGACCGAAGACAAGTTCGAGTTCGTCTGACCCATGGCGGGGCGCGCAAATTTGGCGCGAGCGGGCCGAAACCCCGCCCGCCCGTGCGGCCTAAGTTTGGTCCGCCCCGTCGAGAAGCCCTTCGCGCAGGGCGTAGGCAATCAATTCCGCTGCCGAATGCACGCCAAGTTTGCGCATCAGATTGGTGCGGTGGTTGTCGATCGTTTTGGCGCTCACGCCCAAACGTTCGGCGATCGCTTTGTTGGCGTGACCCTGGGCCACAAGCGCCAGGATCTGGCGTTCCCGGGCGGTCAGTTCGGTCAGGGCAGAGCCATCTGCCAAAATTGCCGACACCTCGGGCGCTACGACTTGCCCGCCCGCCAGAATGATGGGCAGGTGCTGGGCCAGTTCCGCCGGATCGCCGCGCTTGGCAAAAAGCCCGTCCACCCCGCCGGTGACCAGGTCCGACAAAAGCCCAGCCGAGGTCAGCCCGGTGAACACAATGATACGGGTCTCCGGCGACCAGCGGCGCGCCTCATAGTAGACCTCGGTGCCCTGGGCGTAGGGCATGGCCAGGTCCAGCGTCAGAAGCTGTGGCCTATGGCGGCGCACGGCGGCCAGGGCGGCCAGCCCGTCGCCCGCTTCCGCCAGCACGGTGAGCCCCGCGTCGCTAACGATTTGGCGCAGCCCGGCGCGAATGATCGCGTGATCGTCGGCGATAACCGCCCCGCCCGGCGCGTTTTCCGGTAACGTCATTTCATGATCCCTTTGCGCGCGACCCTAACAGCCTGCACGGCGCTCTGTCTCTGGATCATTTGCCGGGGGTTGGCATTTGTCGCCATCGTGCTGGGATGCGTGCTTGCGCAGCCGGGCCCGGGGGCTGCACAGGAAAGTGCCCCCTGGACCCCGGGCGCCACGGATCTTGCGCCCTTTGCCCAGGTGGCGCAGATCACCACTGACGCAGGCGGCGCCCTGGCCGCCTACCGGGACGGACAGCTGGCGCCCGTGGCCGGGCGGCTCATTGACTTTGGTTTTGACCCTCAGCCTATCTGGGCGGCGATACCACTCGTCCCTGGGCAGCCAGGGGAGTGGGTGCTGACGGTGGATGTGCCCTCGCTGGCCCGCCTAGAGGTCTGGTTTGCTCTGCCCGGCGCTGACCCGAGCCCCGTCTATGCCACCACCCACGACGCGCCCTTTGGGGATCGCCCTCTGTCCTACCGGGGTCACGCCGTTCCCTTGATGCTTCCAGCCGGTGGCGGAACGCTCCTGGTCGGGTACCGGTCCGAACAGGCCACCCAATTGCCGCTTTTTCTCGAAACGCCCTCGGCCTGGGCCACCCGGGTGCGGGCCGAGGACGTGCATAACGCGATCCTGGTGGCCCTGACGGCGGGGATCGCGCTGGTGTCGACGGCCTATCTGGTGGCGTTGGGGTTCCGGCCTACGGGGTATTTCGGCGTCTATATCGCGCTGAGCCTGCTTTACCTGATGCACACAGACGGCTACGCGTTCCAGCTTTTCTGGCCCGGCGCGCCAGGCTGGAACCAGGGGGCCGTGCCGGTCATTGGCCTCGCGCTGGTGGCCGCGGGGGTGGCCTTTGCCCGCGCTTTCACCGATGCGCCCCGGGACCACCCGTGGCTTAACGTTGCGCTGATGACGGCTTTTTGGACCTCGCTCATCTTCCTGGTGGCGTCAGTCTTTTTGTTGCACGAGACGTGGTTCAAATCCGCGGCTCTAACGCTGGTGCTTGGCCTTGCGGCGCTTCAGATATCCACCGCCTGGGCGTCCATGCGTCGGGGTCGCCCGGGCGCCTATTTCTTTCTGGCGGGGGTGCTGGCGGTCTGTTCGGCGGTTGTCTTCGGAGTTTTTGGCTATCTCAACCCGGGGCTTTTCAACCAGGACGTGGCCGGGCACGTCGGCCGCTACGCCCTTGTGGTTGAAACCCTGGCCTTTTCGTCGGCCATTTTCCGACGCATCCGCGATATCCAAAAAGACCGCGACCGGGCGGCTTCAGCGGAGTTGCAACTTTCGCGCGATAAGATCGCGCTTTACGAGGCGGTGGAGCGCGCCAAGGCCGACCACGCAGAGGCCCGCGATATCGCGGAACGGCGCCGTGCTCAGCTTGCTATGACCGCACATGACATCCGCCAACCGTTGACGAGTCTGCGCATGGCGCTTTTGCGGTTGAACCGGAATGCGCCGGACCGGGCGGGAGAGATCGCCCAGAGTTTTGACTATCTCGATGCGCTGGTGGACCGGTCTCTGGCTGATACGACGCCTGATGCCCCGGCCCAGGTCCCGCCTGCTCGCCACGGGGATCAGACGCCTGCCCACGGCGGGGCCACAGCGCCAGAGGTGCTGCCGGTTCAGTCGGTGCTGGGCGCGCTCGATACGATGTTTCGCGCCGAGGCCGAGGAGAAGGGCCTGACGCTTCGGGTTCACCCGAGCGCCGCGCAGGTGCGTATCCGTCCGGTGGAAGTGTTGCGCATTCTGTCGAACCTTGTCTCGAACGCCGTGAAATACACCGCCGAAGGGCGTGTAGTGCTCGGCGTGCGCAGGGACGGGGGCGAAACGCTTCGGATCGAGGTGCACGACACCGGCCCGGGCATGGACCCCCAGACCTTGCGCCGGATGGAGAACGCCTACACTCGCGGTGAGGAGGGCGCAGGCACCGGGCTCGGGCTCTTTGGCGCGCGCCAGATGGCTGAGGCCGCAGGCCTGCGCTTTGCGGTGCAGTCGACCCCGGGGGCGGGCACGGTGGCCAGCCTGACCCTGCGGCGGGCATGACCGCGCCGGGCATGGCCTGCGCCTGGGATTTCCTGGGCCAGACTTCTTGGCGCGACTTGCCGGGACCGGAGCCGATGGTGTCGGGCCTGCGGGCGGCGAACCCGGACCCACTCGAGGGTGAGGTCGGGCAATTTTCCCTTTCCCCTCCTGTATTGGGCGCCCTAGGCTGACCCCGAACCAGAGCGGAGCCTAAGACCCATGTCCTTTGATCACGCACCTTATTTGCCCCCAGGCACGCCTGAACCGGGCCGTCCCTGGACCGCCTTCCCCAAGTTCAACTTCGTCGGTGGCCATATCGACGGGGCCACAGTCCCAGTGGCGCAAATGCGTGCGGCCATGGACCGGGCGCTAGCCCGGGACGGCCACGACCTGGCGACGTATTATATGCAAAGCGGGCCGCAGGGGTATCGCCCCTGCCGCGAGGTGGTGGCCGATAAGCTTGTGCGCTACTCAGGTTTCCCCAATGCCAGCGCCGACGACATCCTGCTGACGTCTGGGTCTCTCCAGGCGATGGATTTGGTGAACCGGCTTTTCCTGGCGCCCGGCGATACGGTGCTGGTGGAGGCGTCGAATTACGGCGGAACGTTTTCAAAGCTGCGCACCCTGAACGTGACGATGGTGCCGGTGGCCGTGGACGACGGGGGTATGCGCATGGACGCGCTTGAGACGTCGCTCCGCGACTTGGCCGCCCGGGGTGTGCGGCCGAAATACATCTTCACGATTGCTACCGTACATAACCCTACGGGCACGATCATGCCCTTGGATCGGCGCCACCGGCTTTTGTCCCTGGCCCAAGCCCATCGGGTTCCGATCTTCGAGGACGAATGCTATTCTGACCTGGTGTGGGCCAACGCGCGTCCGCCGGCGCTTGCTGCGCTCGATGACAGTGGGCTTGTGGTGCATATCGGCACGTTTTCCAAGACCGTGGGGCCCGCCCTGCGGGTGGGATACATCCACGCCGCCTGGCCCGTTTTGGGGCGCCTGATCGCCCTGAAGACCGACGCCGGGTCGCCAGCGCTCGAACAGATGATGCTAGCGGAGTTCTGCCCAGACCACTTCGACAGCCACTTGCGCCGCTGTAACAGTGTCCTGGAAGGCAAGCTTGACGCGCTGATCGAAGCGCTCGACGCGGAGTTTGGCACAACCGTGTCCTATACCCGTCCCCCAGGCGGTATCTTTCTTTGGGTCAAACTGCCTGACGGCGTCAGCGCCCGGGCGCTTGCCAAAGCGGCGGGGTCCGTAGGCGTGGCCGTGAACCCCGGCCCTGACTGGGCGCTGACCGATGACGCGGACGGCTGGGTGCGGCTCTGCTTTGCCAACCCGCCGGCACACACCATCCGCGCCGGGGTCGCCCGCTTGGCGGAGGTGTGCCATCGGGAGTTCGGCACCCCCACCCACGGTGCCAACCGCACTCGTTAGGACATCTTTCCATGAAGCAACCCCGGGCAAAGCGCCGCGCGGGGTCGCCGCCCGCCGCCGCTGCAATAGGTTGGCTGTCGAAAGGACGGGCGATGCTGTTAGAGCTTTCCGAGGTCACAAAAAGCTTCCGTGCCGCGGGGGAGCCTGAGCGCGCCGCGCGTCCGGTTCTTGACGCCGTGGACCTGACGCTCGACTCCGGGCAAACCCTGGCCCTGACCGGGGAGTCTGGCTGTGGTAAAAGCACGCTTTTACACATCGCCGCGGGGCTTGAGTTGGCGGACGCCGGGGCCGTGCGGCTGGATGGCGACGACCTTGCCACCCTGGGCGACCGCGGCCGTGCGGCCGTGCGCCGGGACCGGGTTGGCATTGTCTTTCAGCAATTCAACCTGATCCCGTCGCTGACCGTGGCCCAGAACGTGGCCTTCCAGGCGCACCTGGCGAAGCGATACGATGTGGCGTTGATCGACGCCCTCGTGGACCGCCTAGGACTTGGGGCGCACTTGCGTGCTTACCCCGAGACGCTGTCGGGGGGCCAGCAGCAGCGGGTGGCTATTGCCCGCACCCTTGCGGCGCGACCGCGGCTGGTGCTGGCCGACGAACCCACCGGCAACCTGGACGAAGAAACCGCGGGCCGGGTGCTAGACCAGATGCTGGCCTTAGTGGCTGATACAGGCGCAGGGCTTTTGGTGGTGACCCATTCGCTGACGGTCGCGGCACGCATGGACCGCCAGGTGCGGCTGAGCCGGGGGCGGCTGGCATGAACGCGGCGGTTTTGCGGGCGCTCTGGTCGTATTGGCGGCGCAATCCGGTACAGCTTTTGGCGGCGATGCGGGTTATCGGCCCTATATCGGGGTATTTGTCCACCTGAGTGTAAGCGTTCTTG
>JBCCMR010000187.1:0-6845 GCA_039026255.1 Pseudomonadota bacterium | reverse complement strand
CCCGTAGCATCATCAAACATCCAAGAGGAGTGCAAGGAACCATGCTCTTTTGCCCAGTTCCGAGCAATCCAACGTTCGATATGTGAAAGCCGTCCACGTCCTTTTCCGGCGCGATGGAGTTGATGATCAAGTCTTCGTTCAGATGCCCGGGCAGCGGCAACTGCACGAGGATGCCGTGCACCGCTGGGTCCGCGTTCAGCCGTTCCACCAGCGCCAGCAGGTCTGGCTCGGGGGTGTCTGCGTCGAGCTTATGCTCGTACGAATTCATGCCTGCCTCGGCGGTCTGCTTGCCCTTGTTGCGCACATAGACCTGGCTGGCGGGGTCTTCGCCCACCAAAACCACCGCAAGCCCCGGGGTGATGCCATGGTCGGTCTTAATCCGGGTCACATGCTCGGCCACTTGGCCGCGCACTTTGGCCGCAAAGGCCTTGCCGTCGATGAGTGTCGCCATCTGTTGTCCTTACCCTATTCCTGCCGTTCCAATACGCGGCTTTCGCTGGCGTTCATGGCGGCCGTGACACCGCGCAGCGGGAAGGATGCCTCGCCATCCCCGCGGCCGGTCGGGGCGTATGTGATCACAACCCGATTGCCCGCTTTCATCTTCTCTACCAGGTCCGCGGCCACCGCCGGATCGCGGATCACCAGGGTGTCGACGACGCTGCCGTAGAGAAAGTCACCTGCTTTCCATGCGCTGCGGGGGATGGTCGTCGCTTCCCCATCGAAGGTGAAGGTCAAAGTTTCAACCTGGCTTGCGGGCATGCTGCGGTCCATCACTTCAACCGCCCAATCGGGGCTGTTGTCGATCCGGTGGGCCGCAAGCCGTAGGTCAAAAAACGCGTTGGAGCCGGGATCCACCGCTGTCGCGACCACGCGGCATGGGCCGTTGCCTTCGTCGGCGCAGACCGCCAGCCAATCGCCGTGGTAGGCGCGGATCTCGCCAGAGGTGTGCATGAACCAGGCCTGTGCCAGCACCGGTTGCGCCAGGGTTGCGGCAATTGCGGCCGCGTACCAGACCCGCATCAGAAAAGCCCCTCGATCAGGCCCTCGTCGTTGAGCCGGATGTTTTCAGCCGCGGGCACCTTGGGCAAGCCTGGCATGGTCATGATTTCCCCGCAGACGACCACCACAAAGCCCGCGCCCGCGCTCAGGCGCACCTCACGGATGGGCAGGCTGTGGCCGGTTGGCGCCCCGCGAAGGTTCGGGTCGGTGGAGAAACTATACTGGGTCTTGGCCATGCACACCGGCAACGCACCGTAGCCCTGCTCTTCCCAAAGCTTCAGCTGGTCCCGGATTTTCTTATCGGCCAGCACCTCGTCAGCGCGGTAGATGCGCTTGGCCACCGTTTCGATTTTTTCGAAGAGCGCCATGTCGTCGTCGTAGATCGGCGAAAACTGTGATGCACCGCTTTCAGCCACCTCTGCGACCCGGCGCGCCAGATCGGCCGACCCTTCCGAACCCAGTTCCCAATGGCGCGACAGGATCGCCTCAGACCCGTGTTCGGCCACAAAGTCTTTGACCGCCTGCACTTCGGCGTCGGTGTCGGTGACAAAGTGGTTAATGGCCACCACAACCGGCACGCCGAAGGATTTCAGGTTTTCGATGTGGCGGCCAAGGTTGGCACAGCCTTTTTGGACCGCGGCCACATTTTCAGCACCAAGGTCGGCCTTGGCCACCCCGCCGTTCATTTTCATGGCACGGACGGTCGCCACCAGCACAACGCAGTCTGGGGCCAGCCCCGCCTTACGGCATTTGATGTTCATGAACTTTTCGGCGCCAAGGTCAGCGCCAAAGCCCGCTTCTGTCACCACGAAATCAGCCAGTTTAAGAGCCGTCGTCGTGGCCACGACAGAGTTACACCCGTGGGCAATGTTGGCGAAGGGGCCACCGTGCACAAATGCCGGGTTGTTTTCCAGGGTTTGCACCAGGTTGGGCTGCATGGCGTCTTTCAAAAGCACCGTCATGGCCCCGTCGGCTTTGATATCGCGGCAGAAAACGGGCGACCGGTCGCGCCTATACGCAACGATCATGTTGCCCAGGCGGGTTTGCAGGTCTGCTAGGTCGCGGGCCAGACACAAAATTGCCATCACCTCGGAAGCCACGGTGATATCAAAACCGTCTTCGCGGGCAAAACCGTTCGACACCCCGCCCAAGGACGACGTGATTTGGCGCAACGAGCGATCGTTCATGTCCACGACCCGGCGCCAGGTGACACGGCGGGTGTCGATGCCTTCACTGTTGCCCCAATAGATGTGGTTGTCGATCATCGCGCTTAGCAGGCTATGGGCGCTGGTGATGGCGTGGAAATCGCCTGTGAAGTGGAGGTTCATATCTTCCATGGGCACAACCTGGGCATAACCGCCCCCGGCAGCCCCGCCCTTCATGCCGAAATTCGGCCCAAGCGACGCTTCGCGAATACAGATGGCCGCGTTCTTGCCGATGGCGTTGAGACCGTCGCCCAGACCCACGGTGGTGGTGGTCTTACCCTCGCCCGCCGGCGTCGGGTTGATGGCGGTGACGAGGATCAACTTACCGTTCGGCCGGTCCGCTTGGGCCTTAATGAACTCGGCGCTAACCTTGGCTTTGTCGTGGCCAAAGGGCAGCAGGTCATCGGCGCCGATGCCCAGCTTGGCACCGATCTCTTGGATGGGGCGCTTTTGCGCCTCTCGCGCGATCTCGATGTCGGATTTGTATGCCATTGTTCGGTGTCCCCCCGTTTGGCCGGATTGCGATGGTGCCTGAGGGTGTCATGGAGCAAATCAGCGCACCCTGCACGCGCTAGTCGCGACATACTGTCAGCCTTATTCGCCCTTCAAGGGGGATTTGCCCCGGCACGGTCCCGTTTTTTGATAGGCTTCCTGAGGACGGGAGGATTAGTCGAAGGGCAGCCCAATCTGACGGCTGTCTGGCGCCTTTTTGCGGGGCCGCGCGGGCGGGCGCTTGCGGCTGGCGTGTTTGGCGATAACGGCCGCCTTTTGGACGTGGAATCCGTCGCGCCGGCGGATGCCGTAGACCGCATCGCGGGCCGCCTTGCCCGCCTCTTTAAGGTCGACAATCGGTGCCGGATAAGCGAGCGTGCGCGCGCCATCCCAGCGCCAGGGCTCTTGGATGAAGTCGACCGGCACGGCGCGCAATTCCGGGACCCAGCGGCGCACAAAAATGCCTTCGGGGTCCTGATCGCCCCCCTGTTTGACCGGATTATACATGCGAATGGTGTTGATGCCCGTCACGCCGGACTGCATCTGCATCTGTGGCCAGTGGATCCCCGGGTCGTAGTCGGTGAACTGGCGGGCGAGCACCGTGCCGGTGATGCGCCAGTCGAGCCAGAGGTGATAGCTCGCAAAGCTGACCACCATCGAGCGCATGCGAAAGTTGAGCCACCCGCGGGCGTTTAAAAACCTCATACAGGCATCCACGAAAGGGAAGCCGGTTTCGCCGCGGGCCCAAGCCAAGACACGCACAGGATCGGCGTCGCGTTCTAGGGCGTCGTAAGCGGGGTGGAGCGAACGGGATTCGAGTCGCGGTTCGTCTTCGAGCTTTTGGTTGAAGTGGTCGCGCCAGGCCAGGCGGGACTGATAAGAGGAAAGCGCTTGGGGCCAGTCCTTTCGGCCACGCACCTCGGCTCGGCGGGCGTCGTTGGCCTGCACCACTTCGCGGATGGAAAATGTCCCCCAGGCCAGATGCGGACTCATGCGCGAACAGGCGGTTTCCCCTTCGAGCGGCGTGGACATCGCCCACCGGTAAGGGCGCCCCCGGTCAATCAGGAAAGAGCCGAGCGTCGCCATCCCGGCCCGGCGGCCCGGGGTCTGGATGTTGCAGTGGTCCGGGCTAAGGCCGAGCTCAGTGCTGCTTGGAAGCGGGTCAGATGGCGCCTCGACCCCGTTAAAGGGCGCCGGATCAATCTGCGGCTGGGCCACAAACGCGTCACGCGTCCCCTGCCAGATGTCGCGGTTGCTAAGCCGTCGCACCACACCGTCTTGGCGCAGCTCCCGCCAGGTCACACCCGCGTTACGGGCCCAATCCCCCACGGCCAGATCACGTTCAAAACTCCAAACACCTCCGGTTTCTTGGTGGCTAAAGAGATGGGTTACGTCGTGGGCCTGCCGAAGAGCTTCGAGAACCGATACCGCGTCGCCTTTTCGCAGGACAAGCGGCGCGCCAAGCATTCTGAGATCGTCGCGCAGCTCTACTAAGGAGCCGCGCACAAACCGCCACTGGCGCCCGCTGGCGTCGGGCTGATGCCATAAACCGGGCTCCACGATATAAAGCGGGAGGATCGCCAGTCCGCTTTCCCGTGCAACGGCAAAGGCCGGGTGATCGGCAACACGCAGGTCGCGTTTAAACCATAAAATTGCAGTCATGTCAGCTTTGTAAAGCCAGCCACATCAAGGTCCATTCGTCAAACCGCCACGCCCCTTGCGTCACCTTCTGCTGAGGTCGTCGCTGCTGTATTCGATCCGCTCCGCGGCACCGTCGGGCACGCCACCCTTGTCAAATTTCTGCGCTAAAAGGCCGAATAGGCCCGAGAAAACCGCCGCGGCCACCAGTCTCACACCCAAAAGTGCCCCGGTGGCGCCGTTTCTGCTTTTGGCTATCTGTTGTGCTTGCGGACATGACAATCGGTCTTCCAGTGTTACGTCTCCGGTGGGGCACACGCCCCGGCATACGAACCAAACGCGAACACAGGCCCGACCATTCCATGAAATCCAGCACCCCGCCGACCGTGAAGCTTACCGACTACCAGCCGCCAGCCTACGATATCGATACGGTCGACCTCCGTTTCACGCTTCATCCAACGGCCACGCGCGTGGTCACAACGCTGCGTGTGGTGCCCGCCCGGGGCGGGGATTTCCGGCTTAACGGGCGCAAACTGAAGCTGGTACGGGCCAGCATTGACGGCACGAACCTTCCCGCCGATCAACTGATCCAGGATGCCGAAGGACTGACCGTGCCTTCGGACCTAGTGCCGAGCGCGCCTTTCACCTGGGAAACAGAGGTTGAAATCGACCCCCAGGGCAACACAGCACTTGAAGGGCTTTATATGTCAAACGGCATGTACTGCACCCAGTGCGAGGCCGAGGGGTTCCGAAAGATCACTTTCTTTCCGGACCGCCCGGATATCATGGCAACCTTCACTGTTGCAATCACCGGGGACGCGCCGGTGAAGCTGTCGAACGGCAACCCGACGGGCGGCGCGGGCGACACAGTCACGTGGCACGACCCCTGGCCCAAGCCGAGCTATCTTTTCGCGCTCGTGGCGGGGGATCTCGTGGCCTATGAAGACAGCTTTGAAACTGGTTCCGGCCGAGACGTGACGCTCCAGATCTGGGTGCGCCCTGGGGATGAAGGCAAATGCACATACGCCATGGACGCGCTCAAACGGTCCATGCGCTGGGACGAAGACGCCTATGGGCGCGAATACGATCTCGACCTTTTCATGATCGTGGCAGTCGATGACTTCAACATGGGCGCTATGGAGAACAAGGGGCTCAACATCTTTAACTCCAAATACGTACTGGTGAGCCCGGAGACCGCCACCGACCGGGACTACGAGTTGGTCGAAGGTATCATCGCCCACGAATATTTTCACAACTGGACCGGCAACCGCATCACTTGCCGCGACTGGTTCCAGCTGTGCCTTAAAGAGGGTTTGACCGTCTTCCGCGATCAGCAGTTTAGCGCCGACGCCCGCAGCGCCGCGGTCAAGCGCATAGACGACGTAGGCCAATTGCGAGCGCGCCAGTTCCGCGAAGATGCAGGCCCCCTGGCCCACCCCGTACGGCCCCAAGAATATATCGAAATCAATAACTTCTATACGGCGACGGTCTATGAAAAGGGCGCCGAGGTGATCGGCATGCTGCACACGCTTCTCGGGTCCGACACCTATCGGGGGGCGCTTGATCTCTACTTTGACCGCCACGATGGGCAAGCCTGCACCATCGAGGATTGGATCAAGGTTTTTGAGGATACGACAGGCAGCGATCTGGGCCAGTTTGCCCTGTGGTATCACCAGGCGGGCACCCCGCGGGTCACGGTCACAGCGGAATTTGGCGGCGATAACTTGCGGCTACACATGCGCCAGGATTTGCCCGACACCCCCGGGCAGACCGACAAAAAGCCCCAGGTGATCCCCCTGCGCACGGGCTTTTTGGCGCCCGACGGCAGCGAGGCGGCGCCCGAGGAACTGCTGATCCTGACCGAAGAGAGCCAGACCTTCGTGATCGAGGCGCTCGACGATGAACCGGTCCTGTCGATCAACCGGGGGTTTTCGGCCCCGGTGATCCTGACCCAGGACCAAAGCGCCGCCGACCGGGTGTTCCTATTGGCCCATGACAGCGATCCCTTTAACCGCTGGGAAGCCGGGCGGAACCTGGCGCTTGACCTACTGACGCAGATGGCCCAGTGCGGCGCGGCGGGGTCCGATTTCCCCGGGGCGATGGCCCGCGTGGTGGGTGATGACACGCTCGACCCGGCCTTCCGGGCCCTGGTGCTGGCGCTACCGTCCGAGGATGCGGTGGCCCAGGCGCTCCACGACCGGGGCGTGGCCCCGGACCCCACGGCAATCCATGGCGCGCGCCGGGCGCTGCACAAGGCGCTGGCCGAAGAGATGACCGCCGATCTGCCCGCGCTTTACCGCGCGATGGCCGTGGCGGGGCCCTACACGCCCGACGCCACCGCCGCGGGCAAGCGCGCGCTCCGCGGTGCGGCGCTGGCGCTTCTAACACGCCTTGAACCCGGCGCTGACACCGCACGCGCGCAATTCGCTGCGGCAGATAACATGACCGAGCAGATGTCGGCCCTGACCACGCTTATTGCCAATGGCGCCGCCGAAGACGCCGTGCCCGCCT
>JBCCMR010000186.1:0-6845 GCA_039026255.1 Pseudomonadota bacterium | reverse complement strand
CGAATTCGAGGCTTGGCCAGTGGTTCTGCGACGTGGCGGCGAGATCATCGAAAAGTTCGGTCGTGGTGGCGCGAACGTTGGGCTCAAACCGGTCTCCGGTGCCGATAGACAAAAGCGCATTCGGCTCTTCGGGGCCCGCTGTGACGATGCCGCGCGGGCGGTGGTACTTAAACGACCGGCCCACCAAGACCTGGTCGTTGGCCAAGAGCGCCGAGGCCAACGTATCCCCTGCGCAGCCCTCCATGGTCTTGCCATTGAAGGTGAACCGCAGGGGCGCGGCGCGGTCGATCAGGCGTCCGCCGAGGGGAAGACGATTGCTCATTTTACGAAACCCTCCCAATCGGGGCGGTGCTGTTTGATGATCTCGATAATGTCCGGCGGCGGCAGAAGCGTCTGCGCCGGGTAGGTGCCAAAGACCTGAAGCGTAAGTGTGCAGCGCGCCACGTGGAACCACTTGCCACAGCCCATCACATGGCGCCAGCGCTCAAAATGTACGCCGCGGGGGTTCCGGCGGATAAAGAGATAGCGCTCAAAATCGTCGTCCGAGGCGCCCACGGAATACCGCGTCAGGTGCGCCTCGCCCCCGGGGGCGAGTTCAGTTTCGTCCACGTCGACGCCGCAATAGGGGCAGGTTAGGATCAGCATGGCCAGACCTTCGGCATGGTATTGGGAGTGATGGACGGCGCGGCGGTCGCGCCGCGGCGCGCGCGGCGGGCGGCACCGCCCCGCGGACCGGTCGGGCGCCCAAAGGTCAACGCGGCGCCCATCAATGCGCCACCCCGGCGGCGACGCTTTCGTCGATGAAACGGCCCTCGCGGAAGCGGCCCAGGCTGAACGGGTCGGCCAGGTCGCCACCGCCCTGGGCCATTAGCTCGGCCATGGCCCAGCCGCTACCGGGGATGGCCTTGAACCCGCCGGTGCCCCAGCCGCAGTTGATGAATACGCCCTCTACCGGGGTTTTCGAGATGATCGGCGACCGGTCACCGGTCATGTCCACAATCCCGCCCCAGTGGCGCAGCATCTTGAGCCGCGAAATCATCGGGAAGGTTTCAATCAGCGCGCGGACGGTCTCTTCTAGATGATGGTAGCTGCCGCGTTGGGTGTAGTTGTTGAACCCGTCCGCCCCGCCGCCGATGACCATTTCGCCTTTATCGGACTGGCTCATGTAGCCGTGCACGGTGTTGGCCATCACGACCACGTCCATGCAGGGTTTGATGGGCTCGCTCACCAGCGCCTGAAGTGCGACGCTTTCGACCGGTAGCCGGAAGCCCGCCATGTCAGCCAGCGCGCCAGAGTGGCCCGCGACAACGATGCCCAGCTTGTCGCAGGCGATGGCGCCGCGGGTGGTCTCGACCCCGGTCACGCGGCCGTCTTCGCGGGTGATGCCGGTCACCTCGCATTTTTGAATCACGTGCATGCCCATCGCCGAACACGCGCGCGCATAGCCCCAGGCCACCGCGTCGTGGCGCGCGGTCCCGCCGCGTGGCTGCCAAAGCGCGCCCAAAACTGGAAACCGAGGCCCGCGAAGTTCGATAATCGGGCAAAGCTCTTTGACCCGCTCGGGGGTGATGTATTCGGTGGCCACACCCTGAAGCGCGTTGGCATGGGCGGTGCGCTTGTAGCCGCGCACCTCATGTTCTGTCTGGGCCAGCATCATCACGCCCCGGGGCGAGAACATGACATTATAGTTTAGGTCCTGGCTCATCGTTTCGTAAAGCGAGCGAGCCTTTTCGTAGATCGCCGCCGACGGGTCCTGCAGATAGTTCGAGCGGATGATCGTCGTGTTACGGCCCGTGTTGCCGCCGCCCAGCCAGCCCTTTTCCAGGATCGCCACGTTGGTGATGCCGTAGTTCACGCCCAGGTAATAGGCCGTCGCCAGCCCGTGGCCCCCGGCACCCACGATGACCGCGTCGTACCTTTCGCGCGGGTCGGGGTTGGCCCAGGTGCGGCCCCAGCCGGTGTGTCCAAACGCGGCCTCACGGGCGATCGCAAAGGCAGAAAAGCGTTTCATGGCAGGTCTCCCACAGGCGAAGGTCTCTTGGACGGCAGGGCGCCCCCGGGGCAGACCGTGTCGGGTCTGTCGGGGCGCAACCGCGTGTCGCGCATTTCCCTTGGTCGGGTGGCGTGCCATACGACGCGCCAGTGTGAAAACCCGACATTTTGCCGCTTTCCCACGGGCGTGATGGCGTTTGCAAGGGGGCATCGCAGGCTTTAGGTAGCGGGCACGCGACGCCCCCGGAAAGGACGCTGATGTTCTGGCTGGTAGCCACGATTTTGACTGCGATGGTTTTTGTGCCGTTAGCAATGGTGATGCTGCGTGGTGGTCCGCAAGAGGGTCCCGCCGAAAAGGACATCGCACTCTACAAAGATCAGTTGGCCGAGGTCGACCGCGATCTGGCCCGCGGCACCCTGGCCGAGGCCGAGGCCGAGGCCGCCCGCGCCGAGGTGGCCCGCCGGCTTTTGGCCGCAGACCGGCGCGCGGGACAAGGCACCCCTGGGGCCGCAGGCGGGCGCGGCGCCGGGCTATCTTGGGGCGTTCGGGCGGCGGGGCTCGCAACGTTGGCCGTCGCCTTGGTTGGGGCGGTGGCGCTTTATTCGCAGGTTGGGGTGCCGGGCTACCGGGACTGGCCCCTGGCCGAGCGGTTGCGCGCTGCCCAAAACTTCCGCGCCACACGTCCGGGGCAGACCCAGGCCGAAACTCAGGTAACGCCCCCGAAAATCCCCCGCGATGCCGAACTTGAAGACCTTGTGGCGCAATTGCGCACCGCTGTCGCGGACAACCCCAACGACCTGCGGGGCCTCGGGCTTTTGGCGCGCAACGAAATGCGGCTGGGGAACTTTACCCGCGCGCACGAGGCGCAGGCGCGGCTCATCGCGGCGCTTGGCGGCCGCGCGGGACCCGAGGAATACACGGACCTCGCCGAAATGATGGTGCTGGCCGCAGACGGCTATGTGTCCCCCGAAGCGGAAACCGCACTGACCCGGGCGCTGCGGGCCGACCCACGCAACCCGCGGGCGCGCTATTATTCGGGCCTGTCGCTGGCGCAGACCGGGCGCCCAGACATCGCTTACCGTATGTGGGCAGGGCTTTTGCAGGATAGCGGCCCCGATGACCCCTGGGTCGCTCTGATCCGACGCCAACTGCCGCGGGTGGCGGCCGCCGCGGGCGTGCCGATTGACGAGGCGCTTGCGCTGGCCCCGCCGCCGCCGCTGCCGGGCCAGGTGCCGCTCCAGGTGCCCGAAGACATGCCCGATCCGCGCGCCATGGTGTCGTCCCTTTCGGACCGCCTCGCCCGCGAGGGCGGCCCGCCGGAAGACTGGGCCCGCCTAATCCGCAGCTACGCCGTCTTAGGCGAAAGGGGCGCCGCCAGCACGGTTTGGAACGAGGCGCGCAAAACCTTCGCCGACAACGCCGAGGCGATGCGGCTCTTGACCCAGGCCGCGCGGGAGGCGCAGGTGGCGCAATGACCGCGACTGCCTCCCCTGCCGTATACGAAGACGCCGCAGCCTTTCGCGCGGCGATGGCGCCTATGGCTGTTCTCTTGGGGCTCGACCTGGGCACGCGCACCATCGGTGTGGCGGTGGCAGACCGCCTGGGCACCGTGGCCACGCCGCGGGTCACCATCCGGCGTGGAAAGTTCACCCAGGACGCCGCTGAGCTTGCCCAGATCGCCCGTGACACTGACGCCGCGGGGCTGGTGCTGGGGCTTCCGCGCAACATGGACGGGTCCGAAGGCCCCCGGGCGCAGGCCACCCGGGCGTTTGCGCGCAACCTTCTTGCGGGGCATTTGATGTTGCCGATTTTGCTCTGGGATGAGCGGCTTTCGACCGTGGCTGCAGAACGAGCGCTTCTTGAGGCCGACACCAGCCGCGCCAAACGGGCTGCGGTCATTGACCAGGTGGCCGCCAGCGTGATCCTTCAGGGCGCGCTCGACCGCCTGAGCCACCTCAAGCAAACCGCCGAGGGCACCGCCCATGGATGACGTCTGGACCCGCGACGAACCAGAAAGCCCCTGCCAAAAGCTCTGCGTGATCCACCCGGAGGCTAAGCTTTGCATGGGTTGCCTGCGCAGCCTCGACGAGATTGCCACCTGGGGTACCATGACGCCCGAAACTCGCCGGTCTATCATGGCTGAACTACCGGCCCGGGCGCCGCGTCTGCGCGGCACGCGCCGCGGTCGCCGGTCTCGCCGGGGCGAAGCCTGACCGGCAGATGACAGCGGGCGCATATTGCGCTATAGTCTTCGTCAATAACAAAATACAGAGGCAGGCCCCATGGGTTGGGTATATCTGGCAATCGCAGCCGTTCTGGCCGCCGTGTTCCTGCGGGCTGACGTGCAGCTTCTTGATCTGGTCTTTGACGCGCAGGTCTGGTGGTCCTCAGCGGCGGCGCTTGTGCTGCTGGGCGTGCTGATCGGCGGCTGGCTCACCGGGCGCAAAACGGCGCCCGCGAACGGGCGCTGGGCATTCTGGGGCGGCAGCGCGGTCGTGCTTTTGGCGCTGGTAGAATATACTGTCGAATGGAACGCGCGCACGGCGCTTGGCCGCAACGAAACGGTGATCCTGTCGGCCGCCAGCGCCGAGGAAACCGCATTTCATGTCATCAACGGCGAAAACGGGCTTTATCGAACGCGGGTGGCGCTGGGCGGGCAGGCCGTTGAGGTACTGGTCGATACAGGTGCCAGCCTGGTGCTTTTGAACGCGAACGCGGCGGCGGCCCTTGGCATCGAAACGGACAACTTGTCCTTCGAAGCCGAGCTCAGCACCCCCGCCGGACCCCTGCGCGTGGCGCGCCTAACGCTTGACGAGCTCAACGTGGGGCCGGGCATCCGGCTTACCGACGTTCCCGCCGCGGTCAGCCAGTCCCGCGATCACCCGAACCTTTTAGGCGCTAGCGCGCTCAACCTAATGACGTCGGTCACAATCCGAGGCAACCAGATGACACTTCGCAAGGACCCATAGAACCCCAACATTTTACCAGGCACGGCGATATTTCACCGACGGATTGCAGTGCGCTCAATCGTACACACATAAAGTGCGCACCCGCGCGATAACCCGCTAAACTCAAGCTAAGCCTAGGGAGAACTGATGGCGCAAGAGCTTTCAACCATCGCGGCGTTTCGCTACGGACTGGGCTTTGCCCGCGGCGCCCCCGATGTGACGCGCCCGGGCCAGTTGGTGGACCAGGTCCGCGGCCCCGACGCCCTGGCTGAGGTCTTTCCCACCGCCAATTTCGCCAGCCGGGTGGAGATCATTAAAACCCACACCCGTCTTAGGTCGATGCAAAAACGCAAGGACCCTGACTTCGATCGCCAGGCGTTCCGCAAAGCCCGCCGCGCCCGTGTTCTGGTGCGCTTGCAAGATACCCGCCAGCTTTTCCAAAGGGCGCTCTTTAGCCCAAATTCATTTCGCGAACGGCTGGCGTTTTTCTGGGCAGACCACTTCACCGTGGTGCCTAAAAGCCAGTACGAACAGGTGGTCTGGGGCGACTACATCACCAATGGCATCCGCGCCCACGTGGGCGGCAGTTTCGCCGATCTTCTGATCGCTGCCGTCACCCACCCGTCGATGCTGATGTACCTCGACCAGGTGCGATCTGTGGGGCCAAACTCCCCCATTGGCCAGCGCCGGAAGGTGGGACTAAACGAAAACCTGGCGCGCGAAATCCTGGAACTGCACACCCTGGGCGTGGGCGGCGCCTACCGCCAGGCAGACGTGCGCCAACTGGCTGAGCTTTTGACCGGCCTGCGCGTGGGCGACGAGGGCCGCACCTTTGTGCCGCGAAGGGCCGAGCCAGGCGCCGAAGAAGTGCTGGGCCGCGCCTACGGCGGGCGCCGCGCACGGATCGAAGACATTGAGGCCTTCCTGCGGGACGTGGCCGTGCACCCCGACACCGCCCGCCACATCGCCCTGAAACTTGCGGTGCATTTTGTCGACGACACGCCCGACCCGGACTTGGTGGGCGCCATGGCCGAAACGTTCCGCGACACCGGGGGCGACCTGCCTTCGGTCTACGGGGCGATGCTCGACCATCCGGCGGGGTGGGCGCCCCTGGGCGACAAGGCAAAACAACCCCTCGATTTTATGGTCTCGGGCCTGCGCGCCCTGGGCGTGGCGCCCGATCAGGTGGCGGCGCTGACAGCCAACCAGGCCAACCGCCAACTGGCGCAGCCTCTGGCGGCCATGGGCCAACCCCTGCGCGATGCGCCGGGCCCCAACGGCTGGCCCGAAGAGGCGGAAGCCTGGATCACCGCCCAGGGCCTGGCGGCGCGGTTGCAGTGGTCGCTTTTGCAGGCGCAGCGATTTGGCGAAGACCTCGACCCGCGGGAGTTTGTCACCTTCGCCTTGCGGGAACTCGCGGGCGACACCCTGCGCCGTGCCGTGGCCGGGGCCGAAGACCGGGCCGAGGGGCTGACCCTTGTGCTTGCTTCGCCCGAATTCAACAGGAGATAGCCATGGCCGCGTCCCGGTCCCAAAGCACCCTCCAATCCCGCCGCGCATTCCTCGCGCGGACGCTCGCGCTGGGCTGTTCTGCAGCGGCAAGCCCGCTTATCACACCGGTGACCTTCGCCAGCGCCCCCGGTGACAACCGCCTGGTGGTGATCGTCTTGCGCGGGGCGATGGACGCGCTCCACGCGGTGGCACCGGTGGGCGACCCGCTCTTGCGCCGATACCGGCCGAGCCTGTCCCGGGCGGAATTCATCGATCTGGACGGCTATTTCGGCCTGGCGCCGGAACTCGGCGATCTGATGGCTCTTTGGCGCGGCGGGGATCTCGCCTTCGCCCAGGCGGTCAGCACGCCCTACCGGGACAAACGCAGCCACTTCGACGGGCAAGACCTGCTT
>JBCCMR010000185.1:0-6868 GCA_039026255.1 Pseudomonadota bacterium | reverse complement strand
CGTTAATATTGCCTGGGTCGTAGACGCCACGCCCGTCATGGGGGTGGTTTACGCCCCGGCGAAGGCGCGGCTTTTCATCACCGGGGCGGACGGGGTAAGCCATGAAGAGGCCGCGCCCCACGATCCGGCCACGCCGGGGGCTATGACCCCGATCCGGGTGTCGACGCCCGACACCGGCGCGCTCAACGTCGTGGCGTCGAAATCGCACCTGACCGAAGAAACCAAAGCCTACATCGACAAATATCAGGTCGCCGATCGGGTCAGCGCCGGTTCGTCCCTGAAGTTCTGTCTCGTGGCCACCGGGGAAGCGGACCTCTACCCGCGGGTCGGACGCACCATGGAGTGGGACACCGCGGCAGGTCACGCGGTGCTTTCGGGCGCCGGCGGACATGTTGTGCGCTTTGACGACCACACGCCGCTCACCTACGGCAAGCCCATCTTCGAGAACCCCTACTTCATCGCCTACGCCCCGGGGATTGACCTCCAAAAACCATGACCGTGCTCCTGGTCATCCCGGCACGCTATGCCTCTACCCGTTATCCAGGGAAGCCGCTGGTGACCCTGCGCGGCGCCACCGGGGAACCGGTATCGCTGATTGAACGGGCTTGGCGGGCTGCTGAGGCGGTGAACGGCGTAGACCGCGTAGTGGTGGCCACAGATGATGACCGCATCCGGGCCGCATCTGAGGCTTTCGGGGCCGAAGTCGTCATGACATCGGATCAGTGTCGGAACGGGACCGAACGCTGCGCTGATGTGTTGCAACGCCTCAGCTTGGAAGTGGAGATGGTTTGCAACCTTCAGGGGGATGCCCCACTGACGCCGCCCTGGTTTTTGGATGACCTTATCGCCGGGCTGCGCGCTGACCAAACCGCCGCCTGCGCCACCCCGGTCCTTTCCACATCGTCGGCAGCGCTCAACAGCTTTCGGCAAGACCGCCGCGCAGGGCGCGTCGGCGCAACCACAGCGGTTTTCGGCGCGGGTGGCCGCGCACTTTACTTCTCGAAGGAAGTCCTGCCCTTCGCAGACGCGCCGGGCACGCCCGTCTTCCATCACGTGGGGGTATATGCCTATCGGCCCGCAGACCTGGCGCGCTATGCGCGACTGCCAGAGGGCCCCCTTGAGAGGATCGAGGGGCTGGAGCAGCTGCGGTTTCTGGAAAATGGTTTGCCAGTGCGCTGCGTAAAGGTGGACGCCCAGGGCCGCGAGTTCTGGGAACTCAACAACCCCGAAGACGTTCCCCGGATCGAGGCCATCCTGGCGGCCCAAGGCACGCCATGATTCCGGTCAGCCTCGTGGTTGTCAGCCACGGGCGCCCCGATTACCTCGCGCGCCTTATCGGTGCGCTGCGTTTCCAGACTTGCCCAAAATTTGAACTCATCATCGTGTCGGACGCCCCGACGCCGCTCGCAAATCCTCATAAAATTCGCCTAAAATTCGTCCATTTCCGCGAGGCTAATATTTCAGCGGCGCGCAACGCGGGGCTTGCCCAGGCAGGGGGGGCGGTCGTGGCCTTCTGCGATGATGATGCAATCCCAGACCCGCCCTGGCTGGAGCGGTTGGCGGCGGCCTTCAATGACGAACGCGTCGGCGTAGCCGGGGGTCCCGTGCGCGGACGCAATGGGATCAGCCTGCAATGGCGCCCGTGTTTGGTGGACGCCGCCGGGTTCGACCACCCGACTGTCGGTGGGTCAACTTTGCTATGGGCTCGGGATGGCCGCTACCCGCGGGTCCACGGCACCAACTGCGCATTCCGCACCGATGCCCTGCGCAAGATTGGCGGCTTTGACCCTGGGTTTAGATTTTACCTCGACGAAACAGATGTTTGCGTGCGTCTTGGCGCCGCGGGATGGGCCACCGTGGCCGTCGAAGGCGCCCAGGTGGTGCACGGTTTTGCCCCGAGCGCACGGCGCCGGAGCGACCGTGCACCGCGCACTCTCTTTGACGTGGGCGCATCCACCGCACGGTTTCTGGAAAAGCACGCCCCTGCGCAACGCGACGCCGCTTTTGCTCGTGTCCGGGCAGAACGGCGCGCGGGACTTCTCCGGATGATGGTGTCGGGACGAATCGAACCGCGCGAAGTGCGGCGGCTTCTGGGTACGCTCAATCAGGGGTTGCAGTCACCCCCCGACAGCCCCGAAACCGAAGCGACTAACCGGCAAGAATCCGCTCAATTTTTGGCCACTGATCACCGGGCACCAGAGCGGTCAGTGATGGTCGCCGGACACCGCAAAAGTGCCGCAAAAATGGTCAGTTTAGCTAAAAAACTATCTAACGAGCCCGTAAGCGTGATCATTCTCAATTTTTCATTCACCACTCTGTTCCATATCTTCGGCTACGATGATCAGGGTTTTTGGGTGCAACGGGGTGGTGTCTTTGGTAAGTCCGACCGCGATGCAGGGGCGCTACAACGGCATACTATAGCCAGCCGCGCTCAGGCGGAGCGGGAGAGATTGAAGACGACATTTCCAATACACGAACTGATCTTGATGTAAAATTTTCGCAAAGCGGACACAGCGACGCCGCAAAGCGAAGCAACAAAGAAATAGCAACAGACTGCCGTGTGGGCCACACGACCACCGGCGGCCAGTGAGAGGGTAAACAGTATGACTGGTAGGGTGAAGAAAGCAATTTTTCCGGTGGCGGGGCTTGGGACACGGTTTCTACCCGCGACAAAGAGCATTCCAAAAGAAATCCTATGTCTGGTTGACAAACCGCTGATCCAATACGCAGTGGAAGAGGCGCGCGAAGCGGGGATCGAAGAGTTCATTTTCGTCACTTCCCGCGGCAAAACAGTATTGGAAGACTTCTTTGATGGCGCCCCCGAATTGGAGGCCGCCCTGCGGGCCAAAGGCAAAACTGACCTTCTGGCCGAAGTTATGAACACGACAATGGACTCCGGCGAAATCGCTTACGTGCGCCAGAAAGAAGCGCTGGGCTTGGGCCACGCCGTCTGGTGCGCGCGCCATCTAATCGGGGACGAACCCTTCGCGGTGGTTCTCACCGACGACGTGATCGCCGCTGAAAAGCCCTGCCTGAAGCAGATGGTCGAAGCCTACGCCGCCACCGGCGGCAACATGGTCGCGGCCATGGAAGTGCCGCCCGCCAAGGCATCTGCTTACGGGGTGCTCGACATCGGCGAAGACATGGGCGCGCTTGTGTCTGTCAAAGGCATGGTCGAAAAGCCCAAAGCCGAAGAAGCGCCGTCAAACCTGGCCGTCATCGGTCGCTACATTCTGACGCCAAATGTGATGGACCGCCTGGGCAAGCAGGAACGGGGCGCTGGCGGAGAAATTCAACTCACCGACGCCATCGCTGCTGAAATTGAGGCATCGGGCGACGTCTACGGTTTCAGGTTTGACGGCCAACGCTTCGACTGCGGTTCTAAGGCGGGCTTTCTCCAGGCGACCGTGGCTTTTGGCTTGGCGCGCAGTGATCTGAGCCGCGAATTCACAGACTACCTCCTCGAAATGATCGAGATGCGCCGGGCCGCGCAATAAGCGCGCGCACCCAACGCACGCGAAGCCGGGGCTGACGCCTCGGCTTTTGCATTTTGGGCCGGGTGCTTCTGCGCCCCTCATCGGACCGGATGGCCATGGGCTTGTCAGAACTTTTCACAAGAAAAGACCACCTACCTTGGACAGCCAATGTATTGACCCGGCCTAGGGGAAGAGGCCGATGACACGCTTTGTTTTAGATGTGACGCGGAGCATTTCGCGCGCCGGCCGCGGGGCCCCAACCGGGATCGACCGCGTAGAAACCGCCTACATCGACGAACTGGCCCGCCGGGATCCGGGCGCTTTGGCTTTTGCCAGGGTACGGCGCGACAGCTATGTGACGGTCCCGCTCGCAGCCGTTGCGGAAGTGGCACGGCGCCTCCGCAAACCGGAACCGATCGCTCCCCCAGCCTTAAGCCAACGGATGCGTTTGCGGGCCACCCCGGCGCAGCGGGGTGCAGCCACTTGGCTGGCCCGCAACGCCCTAGGCCAAGGGGCCACCCCGGCCGCTGCGCTTGCTACAGTTGGGGCGCAGGAATACGTTAACGTCGGACACACAAATCTCAATGACGCGGTCATGGCGGCGGTGCGGCCCGCACTGATCACGGTCATGGTCCACGATCTGATCCCGATCACCCACCCGCAATATACCCGCGCCGGTGTTACCGAACGTTTTGCCGGGCGCATGACCGCAACCGCCACACACGCTGACCGAGTGATAGCAAACTCGCACGCGACAGCCCGAGACGTCGAGCGTATTTTTCCTGCCTTCGGGCGCACGCCCCCGGTTAGTGTGGCCCATTTGGGGGTGGAAGCTAGCGCCTTGCGCCACGCCCCCGCCCCGCCCGGCGAATTCATATGCTTAGGCACCATCGAACCGCGCAAAAACCACGCGGTGCTTTTGGATGCGTGGCAACGGCTCTCGGAAATTGGTACGCCGCCTCCGCTGCTTTTTGCCGGGCGCCGGGGTTGGCGCAACCGCGAGGTCTTTGCCCGGCTTGACGCGCGACCCCAAGGCGTGACGGAAGACGCAACTCTCTCCGACGCGGCGCTTTGGCCCCGGCTTGCCGCGGCGCGGGCACTCCTGTTTCCAAGTCGTGTGGAAGGCTATGGGCTGCCAGCGCTTGAGGCCGCGCAAATCGGACTGCCTGTTTTGGCTACGGATTTGCCAGTCTTCCGGGAGCTTTTGGGCCCCTGGGCAACCTACTTGCCACCGGACGACCCGGCTGCCTGGGCACGCGGGGTCAGTGATATTGCCAAAATACCCCTTGGCGTGCGAGGCTCCTCTCGGAGCGGGATCGAACAACCGCCAATTCCCCGGTGGCATTCACACTTTCGCCACGTTTTTGGGGAAGATTAACCACGAGGCAGAGTTTCGAGTAGCGGGCGTTCATGGGACTGTGGAGCCGATACAGACTGCGCATTGAGCGCAAACGCCGCCGCGTGCGCGCCCTGCGCAAGCGCCGTGAACTTACTTGCCTAATTGACCGCACCGACCAGGTCCGCCCGGGCGATATCTTGGTGTTTTCGACCCTGCGAAACGAACACCCGCGGCTTGAATGGTTTTTAGACTACTACCGCAATCTGGGCGCCAACCACTTTTTCTTCGTCGACAACGATAGCACGGACGGCAGCCGCGAATATCTGGCCAGCCAACCCGACACCAGTGTCTGGCACACCAGCGCCAGCTACAAGCGCTCGAAGTTCGGGGTCGACTGGCTCAACGGTCTTAAGATGAAATACGCCAATGGCCACTGGGTTTTAGTGGTCGATGTGGATGAGTTATTGGTCTATCCGTTCTGCGACACCCGCGACCTACGGGCACTGACGGATTGGCTTGATGCCGCAAAGGTAAAATCCTTCGGCACGATGCTGTTAGACATGTATCCTAAGGGCAAAATTCAGCACGCCCGGGTCCGCGCGGGCAAAGACCCGGTGAAAACCGCACCCTTCTTCGACAGCACCAACTACTTTATCGAACGTAACAGCCGGTACGGGAACCTGTGGATCCAAGGCGGCCCAAGGCTACGCGCATTCTTTCGGACAAAACCCAGCCACGCACCAGCGCTGAACAAGACACCTCTGGTGAAATGGCAGCGGGGCTACTGCTACGTGTCTTCGACCCACACGCTTTTGCCGCGAGGGCTGAACCTGGTTTACGACGAATGGGGTGGGCAGAAACCCTGTGGCATCCTTTTGCACACAAAGTTTGTGAACACTTTCGCCGAAAAGGCCGAGGAAGAGATCGCGCGCAAGCAGCACTATGCCGCCAGCCGCGAATACCGCACCTACCTGAAGGGGCTCGAGGGGGAGCTTAACCTTTGGACGCCTCACTCTCAGGAATACGCGGGCTGGCGCCAGCTTGAAGACCTGGGGCTGATGTCCCGGGGCAACTGGGCCTGACATGCAGCTAGGCTTTATCGTTTTGGCCCACCAGGATCTGCACCGCACGGCCGAATTGGTGCGCCACCTGGCCCAAGAGGCCGCGGCGGTGGCGGTCCATATCGACGCCAAAGTACGCCGGGATGCCTATGACGCCGTGCGCGCGGACCTCGGTGACCTGGAAAACGTGGTCTTTTCGCGCCGCACACCCTGCGAATGGGGTCGATTTTCGCTTGTGCAAGCCACCAATGACGCGGCCGAAGCGCTTTTGAACCTGGCACCTGACCTAGATCATGTGATGCTTTGCTCCGGTTCCTGCCTGCCTGTCCGACCGATCCGGCAGTTGCGCCGCTTTCTGGCGCGCAACCGCGGCGTCGACCTGATTGAAAGCGTCTCGGTCGAGGGCAATATCTGGGTCAAAGGCGGACTTAACGAGGAACGTTTCACGCTGTACTTTCCCTTCTCCTGGCGCAAACAGCGGCGCCTTTTTGACAGGTTTGTCACTCTTCAGCGCCGCCTGGGGATCGAGCGCAAAATCCCCGAGGGCCTGACCCCTCACATCGGTAGCCAATGGTGGTGCCTGACCGCGCGAACCCTGCGGGCGATCCTGAACGATCCAAAGCGCGCCTACTACGAACGCTACTTCAAGCGCGCTTGGATCCCCGATGAAAGCTATTTTCAGACCCTGGCGCGGGTGCACAGCCGCAAGATCGAAAGTCGGTCACTGACCTTCGCGAAATTCGACTACCTGGGCAGACCCTTCGTTCTCTATGACGATCACCTGCGCGCCCTGTCGCTGTCGAACGCCTTTATGGCGCGCAAGATTTGGGCCGGGGCGGACAGGCTTTATGCCACGCTTCTTGACGAACGCCGCGCCAATCAGCCTTTGTCAAAGGCTGATCCTGCCAAGCTAGAGGCGATCTTCGATGAAGCCGACCGGCTGCGCTGCGAAGGCGGGCACGGACGTTTTCACCAGGGGCGGTTTCCCTATG
>JBCCMR010000184.1:0-6901 GCA_039026255.1 Pseudomonadota bacterium | reverse complement strand
CGCCTGTTTCGTTCTGCAAGATCAGCTGGGTATTACGCGCCAGGCGGGCGCGTTCCTCGGTCGGAAGGGCAATCGCTTCGTCAAAACTATTGGTGTGGAGACTTTGTGTTCCGCCCAGCACAGCCGAAAGCGCCTCGTAGGCGGTGCGCACAACGTTGTTATAAGGGTCTTGTTCCTGCAGCGAGACACCGGATGTCTGGCAATGGGTGCGCAGCATCGACGATCCGGGCTTCTTCGGGTTGAACTCGGCCATGATCTCGGCCCACAGCAGCCGTGCCGCCCTTAGCTTGGCCACTTCCATGAAGAAATTCATACCGATGGCGAAGAAAAATGACAGCCGCCCCGCGAAGGCGTCTACGTCCATGCCGCGCTCGATGGCCACTTTAACGTATTCCTTGCCGTCCGCGAGCGTGAAGGCCAGTTCCTGCACTAGGTTCGCGCCTGCCTCCTGCATGTGGTAGCCCGAGATCGAAATGGAGTTAAACCGCGGCATCTCGTTGGCGGTGTATTCGATGATATCGGCCACAATGCGCATCGAAGGCTCAGGCGGGTAGATATAGGTATTGCGGACCATGAACTCCTTTAGGATGTCGTTTTGGATGGTCCCGGACAGGGCGCTGCGGTCCACGCCCTGTTCTTCGCCCGCAACTATAAAAGCAGCGAGAACGGGGATAACCGCACCATTCATGGTCATGGACACGCTGATCTGGTCCAGCGGGATCCCGTCGAAAAGGATTTTCATATCCTCTACGCTATCGATGGCCACGCCAGCCTTGCCCACGTCGCCCTCCACCCGGGGGTGGTCGCTGTCATAGCCCCGGTGAGTGGCCAGGTCGAAGGCCACCGACACCCCCTGCTGCCCGGCCGCAAGGCCCTGGCGGTAGAAGGCGTTTGACTCCTCAGCAGTGGAGAAACCCGCGTATTGGCGGATGGTCCAGGGGCGGCCTGTGTACATCGTCGCCCGGGGTCCACGGGTATAAGGCGCCACGCCTGGCATTCCGCCCAAGTGATCCAGGTGGCCCGTGTCGTCTGGGGTATAAAGCGGCTTTACCGCGATCCCTTCCGGCGTCTGCCAGGTCAGCGCGTCGCGCGGGCGACCGCGTAGCTCTTTATCCGCCAGGGCTTCCCAATCGTTATGCGTGGGCTTTGACATGGGCGTCCTCCGTCTTTGATCAGCGGGGAACCACCTCCAGCACAGCGCCTTCGGGCAACCCCGGGGCAAAAGCTGCCAGCGCCTCGCGCAGGCGCGGTTCCGCCTCTGGCGTTAGCGCGTAAATGGCGACGCGGTCTTGTGCAACACTTCCCTTGGGGATTGTTAGCCGCAGTTGACCCACCTTGCGCCAACTGTCGGGGATCGAAGCCGACAGCCACTTGTCATAGACCATGGCCGCCTCAACCCCGTATTCCCGCGCCAGGGCGTCAGCCCAAAGGGGATCATCCCCCCGCAGCCGCGCGTCGAGCGCCCGGGCGTTAGCCAACCCCCAGAGATCAAGTACATACCGATCATTGCGATAGCTAACGTGGCCCAGGTCGTTGACAGCTACCGGCGCCTGCCAATGGTTATCTACAAAGCGCGCCATCTGGCGCTGTTGGGCGTGGATTGCAATGGCCCCATCCACCGCGATCGGGGCGCTTACGAGCGGATAAAATGATCCACCATAAAATGCGCCAACGGCCAAAAACACAGGGAGCACGCGGCCCAGGGCGTCGGGCACGCTAGCCCGATAGACCAACACCGCAGATACCCCCAGGGCAAAGACCCAGGCGTAGACCTCATAACGGGAAAACGGCTGGGTGGAGCCCCCGGCCAGGTGTCCGGCCACCACGGTGAGCGCGAAAAGCCCCAAAAGCCCGTAACCCGGCGGCAGCCATCGCCAGAGCACGGCCAATGCCGCCGCGCCAAGCGCCAAAAACCCGATGAGCGTCCGGCCCATCGGCTCCACCAGGTGCCAAAGCCAGCCGCGCGCCACCAGTTCGAGCCGCGAAAACTCGGCGCTGCCAAAGCCAAGGCCCGAGCCCCCGGTGACGGTGGATTTTGCATTCACCGAATTGGGCAGCATATCGAGCCCGAGTGCCCGCATATGCAGGAAATGCGCCGTAAGCGGCGCGGCAATGAAAAGCGCGGCAAGCCCCGCCGCGCCCCGGTGCCCCCGCAGCGCCAGAAAGGCCACGCCTAGTATGGCTATCCCGATACCTTCGAAGCGTAGAACCGGGTTCAGTGCCAGACCCGCCACCAAGTACCAGGGCGCGCGGTTATCCTCGAGAACCCGGATCAACCCCAAAAGCACCATCAGCGCGGCGCAGATATGCAGCATATGCTCCATCCCCACGAGGGTAAGCGCATGAAACTGCATCACCGCCGGGCCAAAGGCCGCAAACGCCAGCAGAACGCCACGGGCCAACGCGTCACCGGCGCCGTCCCAGGCAAACGCCAAAACCCGTGCCCAAAGCGTGGCCGCCAAGATCAGCGCCGCCGCACCCCATGCCAAAGGCGCGTAGACGTGCCAAGAAAACCCCGCAAACGGAGCCAAAAGGTAGGTGAACAGTACCGATGACGAAGCCGACGCGGCCTCCCCCCGGTTCACGCCGTATTCCCCGCGGGCTACGGATTCCGACATCGCCAGGTGGATATATGCGTCGTCTAGCACGTATTCGAAAACGCCGCCTGTGCCCGCCAGAATCATCTGCACCATAGCCAGGACCGGCAACACCGAACCAGACACCGCAAGCACCCAGAGCCACCGGCCCGCCTGTCTTGCCGTCATGTCACACACCCCTCGTTTTTTTTGGGTTTGCCCTTACATCCTGCCCTGAAAGGATCACCCATGAAGACACTTCCCCTGCTCCTGAGCGCGCTTATGATGGCGCCCGCGGCGTTTGCGCAACAGGATGATCCACTAGACGCCCTGAAATGGGACAAACGCCCCATAGTGATCTTTGCCGACACCGGTGACGACCTGCTCTTTCGGCGCCAGATGGAGCTCTTGGCGGAGGAAGAAGAGATGCTCAGCGAACGGGACGTGGTTGTGCTCACCGATATTGAGCCGGACGCCAAAGGCCCCCTTCGCAAGCGGCTACGGCCGCGGGGGTTTCAACTGGTGCTAATCGGCAAGGACGGCGCCGTCAAATTGCGTAAACCGCGGCCCTGGACTGTGCGCGAAATCAGCCGGGTGATAGACACAATGCCTATGCGCCAGCACGAAATCCGCCAGCGGTGGGAATACTGACCGGCGCGGACGCGCGCGCCCGTTACTCAAACGGCAACCATTCGTTTGTATTTATTGAGGACGATCAGGAGACATCCATAGCCGATGATCGTGGAAAGCCCAAACGCATCGCAGGTCAAACCGGACCCCTTCCCAACTATTGACCCGGCGGTCGGCCCGGCATGGGGCTATCCCCGTGTGGCGCGCACCTGGCCTCGGATCGCCTCCATGGCGGCTTCCCTCCAAGTCCAAGAGCGCGAGCGCCTTCTCATAGGGTTCGATCTCGGCCATGATGGCGGTCTGTACATCCCGTTCCCGCTGATGCAGGTTAAGGCTGTGGGCCGCGCGGCCGAGCACCTCGGACACGATCCAGCCGAGCGCGGCCGCCAAGAGCCGCGCGTCCACGGTCGCGACCTTCCCCGCGGGGCTATTCGAACTCCATGATCACGTCGTCCACCGCCAGACTGTCTCCCGGTCCGGCGTTGATCTTGGACACCTTGGCCTTTTTTTCGGCGCGCAGCACGTTTTCCATCTTCATGGCTTCCACGGTGCAGAGCGCCTGGCCTTCCTCGACCTCGTCGCCCACGCCCACCTCAACGCCCACAATCAGCCCGGGCATCGGGCAAAGCAGCATCTTCGACGTATCAGGCGGCAGCTTTTCGGGCATCAGCGCGGCCAGTTCCGCATGGCGTGGACTGCGCACGCGCACCTGCAACTCCGCCCCCCGGTAGCGCACGGAAAAACCGGCGTTGATCTTGGCGACCTTGATCACCAGGGCCACGCCGTCGACGGTCATGTGCGCGAGGGGCTGGCCTGGGGTCCAGTCACCTTCGACCCGCATTGCCGCGCCGCCTTCGAAGCGCACCCAGGCCCCGCCGGGATCGGCGTCAAGCGTCACCGCATGGTCATCGCCCGCCAGCGAGACCACCCAGTCGATGCCCACCTTGCGCTCGTGGTTGCCCATGCGCCCGCTGACCCGGGTGCGCCGGATCTCGGCCACCCGGTACATGGCTGCCGCCGCCGCCGCGATCCGGGTCAACGTGCCACCGTCCAACTCAGCCCCCGAAAACCCGTCCGGAAACTCTTCGGCGATAAAGGCCGTGGTCATGTCGCCGGATATGAACTTCGGATGGTCCATGACCGTGCTCAGGAAAGGCAGGTTGTGTCCGATGCCTTCGACCTCAAACGCATCTAGCGCGTGGCGCATGGCCTCGATCGCCGCCTCCCTAGTCGGCGCCCAGGTACAAAGCTTGGCGATCATCGGGTCATAGTACATGGATATCTCGCCACCCTCATAGACGCCGGTGTCGTTGCGCACCGCCGCGTCCTTGTCAGACGGGGGATGGAGCGTCCAACCGGTTGCGCCCACGGGAAACTGCCAAGTGCCGTTGGACAGCATCGGACCCGCGGCGACCTCTGCGGGCGGGCGATACCGCGTCAGCCGTCCGATGGAAGGCAGAAAGTTGCGGTAGGGATCCTCGGCGTAAAGGCGGTTTTCAATCGCCCAGCCTTCGATACCGATGGTGTCCTGGGTCAGGTCCAGCTTTTCGCCATTGGCCACGCGGATCATCTGCTCCACCAGGTCCACCCCGGTGATCAGCTCTGTCACCGGATGCTCTACCTGCAGGCGCGTGTTCATCTCCAAGAAGTAAAAGTTCTTATCCCCGTCGACGATAAACTCTACTGTGCCCGCGCTGCAGTAATCCACCGCCTGGGCCATGGCCACCGCCTGTTCCCCCATGGCGGCGCGGGTTTCGGGATCAAGAAACGGCGACGGAGCCTCCTCGACCACCTTTTGGTTGCGCCGCTGGATAGAGCATTCCCGCTCGTTAAGGTAAACAGTATTGCCGTGCTGATCGCCCAGGACCTGGATTTCGATATGCCGGGGCTGGGTGACGAACTTTTCGATGAAAATCCGATCATCACCGAAGGAGTTGGCCGCCTCGTTCTTGGAGCTTTGGAACCCCTCGCGGGCTTCCTGGTCGTTCCAGGCAATGCGCATCCCCTTGCCACCGCCCCCGGCGCTGGCCTTGATCATCACCGGGTAGCCGATTTCGTTCGAAATCTTCACCGCCTCATCGGCGTCAGCAATAAGCCCCATATATCCAGGAACTGTGCTGACCCCTGCTTCAGAGGCCAGTTTTTTGGAAGTGATCTTATCACCCATGGCCTCGATGGCGCTGGCGGGCGGCCCAATGAACGCGACCCCCTCCTTTTCAAGTGCCTCGGCAAAAAGCTTGTTTTCCGACAAGAACCCATAGCCCGGGTGCACCGCCTCGGCCCCAGTGGCACGGATGGCTTCCATGACTTTGTCGATGACGATGTAGGATTGGTTGGCCGGTGGCGGGCCGATGTGCACCGCCTCGTCCGCCATGCGCACGTGCAGCGCGTCCCGATCCGCATCCGAATAGATCGCCACGGTGGCAATCCCCATCTTGCGCGCCGTTTTAATGACGCGGCAGGCAATTTCGCCCCGGTTTGCGATCAGGATCTTATTGAACATGCGTCCCTCATTTTTGGCCTTCGCCGGATTGGCACACTTTCGCGGCCATGGCCAGTGGGTGAACGCAAGGGGGCCGCCTGTGACGTGCAGTCGAAAAACCGCCCGGCGCCGGGGTGACCGCGCGCGGTTTCGCCTGCCCGCCGCTTGGCGCGCAGCCAGGGGCCAGGGACCAAGGTTCTAGGACCCGGGAAAACCCCGTTGATGCAAAAAACCCCCGACGCCGAAGCGCCGGGGGCCAGTCAGAGGGGAAATGAAAGAGTCTGACCGCCCTTGAGAGCAATCATTCCCAAACGTGCCGGTCTTTGCTGGTCAAACCGCCAGCAGCGCCACCGACAATGGCGCCCTTGATCGGGTTACCGTCCAAAAGCACCGATCCCACGGCGCCGATGGCGGCCCCGGTCGCGATGCGCTTCGTGGTGCGGTCATCCAGCGTGGTCTGACACGCTGTTGCCCCGAATATGATGGCCGTTGCGGCCAGAATACGTGTGCTCAGATTCATCTCTTGCCTCATCTGCTCTTTAATCGGGTCCGCTTGCCCTCTTATTGAGGCAATTGCGTCACCGAAATTTTCGGTTTTTAGGTCAGGGTGCCCCCCTCGCAGGACACCCATGGGTAGAACGTAAAGACCCATAAAAACCGATCAAGCGCTGGCTCTACGCCGGGTTTTTTTGGGCTAGTTCTCGCCAAACTGCCGGAATCATGAGCAAATTTCCGCCAAAAACCGTTAACGTAAGCGTCAATTTGAGGAACTCACCGTGAACCTATGGATGAGTTTGCGGATAATGCCCTCAACCAAGCTTCTCCGATATGTGCCGCTCGTCCCACTTCTTCTCTGTAAAAATACTCAAATCCCCGCGTGGCCCTAGGCACCCCTGTCAGCGGAAATCCTCTCCGAAACTGTCGGGGAAAGCGGCGCGAGCGCGGGGCTCATCCAGCCGTAGAAGCGCCTCATAGCTCGCCGCATCAAAGGGGTCTTCCGCAGGCACCACCTCGCGGCCAAAAAGCCAAGACAGACGCCCGGCGTCCAGGTTGCCCCGGACAAAGGGCTCGGTCCCGAAATGGGTCCAAAGCGCCCATACAAAGGCCGCGTCCGCGCGCCGATCCGGCGGGCGGCGGTCTGCATAGCGTTCACGGGGCTTCAGGAGCGTGGCACCCTTCTTGTTCTCGCGTCGGATTGTGAATTGTAAGTCTG
>JBCCMR010000183.1:0-6920 GCA_039026255.1 Pseudomonadota bacterium | reverse complement strand
CAGGCCACCACGGGCAGCGTCGCCAGAAGGCCGCCCAGCATGAAAGGCAGCGGCAGGCCAAGCGCCTGGGCCAGAAAGCCACCGCCGGCGCCCCAGAGGAACAAGCCCGCGAATTGGGCGGCTTTTGCGGATTTGGTCAACGGCGCCGTGGGTTTGTTATCGGGGTCGCCAGGGTGGTCGGGGTCGTCGCTCTTTTTGGGCACCGGGTTCAGGCCCCCTGGGGCGCCAGCGCGGGCCGCCAGAGCCCGCCGATTTTTTGCCCGGCCACGCCTGTGGCCACCCAAAGGGCAATCAGCCAGCCCGACGTGACCGCCGTGGCAATGCCCAGCCAAACCCCGATGACGTCAAACTGCCAGAGCCCGATGAAGACCCAGACGAAAAAGGCCACCCCGAAGCCCTGGCGATAGATGCTGATCCAAAGCGTCCAGATCGGCCGTTTGAGCGCCTGAAGGAGCGAGTTGATCGAGAAAAGCATCATGTAAATGGGGAAAAGAAAGCCGTCGACGGCCAGGTAGCTGGCGCCCACGGCAATAACCTGGGCATCTTCGGTAAAAAGCCCCATGGCCCAGGCCCCCCCGAACCAGAGCGCAGGCGTCGCGATAAGCGTCATGGCAAAGCCCAGCCCCCAGCATATGAAAAGCGCCGAGCGCACGCGCCCATGGTCGCCTGCGCCAAAGTTTTGCCCGGCGATGGGTAAAAGCGCGCCGGTCATGCCCAAGACCGGCAAGAGCAGAATTTGTTCAATCCGAAGCGCTACGCCGTAGGCGGCAATGGCATGTTCCCCGAAGCCTTTGAGCGCGAACTGCACCACAAAGCCCGAGATGAACATGACCATAAGCGCCGTGCTCGAGGGCAAAAGCTGTTTAATGATGGCGCGGAAATCGCTCGCATCGGGGAGAAACTCGGCCCGTTTTGGCGCGGCCATAATCGGCAAGCGCGAGATGCGGTAGAGGATCCAGACCATAACGCCCGTCTGGCTCAGCACTGTTGCCACGGCGATGCCGTTGAGCCCCATACCGCCGATCACCCCGGGGATGCCAAACATCAAGAGTGGGTTCAGCCCAATGTTGGCGAAGAAAGCCACCATGAGCGCGCGCTGCATGGACCGCGTGTCCCCGTGGGCCTGAAGGATACCGTTGCCCCCGAAGGCCAGAAAGAAGCCGGGCAAGGCCAGGGTCAGCCAGCGCAGGTAGTCGAGCCCCGCGTCCCGGTAGCCGCCGGGCTCGGAGACAATGCTGATCAGCCAGGGACCGATCAAAAGCCCTACCGCCATGAGCACGCCCGTAGCGATCACCCCGAAGCTGAGCCCCTGAGCAATCAGCTTTCGGGTTCCTGCGGTGTTCTTGGCGCCTTTGGCGTTTGACACGAGAGCACTTAGCGCTGACCCCAGGCCAAAGCCCACGGCCATCAGTATGAAAAACGCTTGAAATCCGATGGCAAGGCCGGCCTGAGCCTCGGTCGACAAAAGCCCCGCGTAGTAGACGTCGACGACGTTGTAGAGCGTCGAGAAAAGCATGCCGAGCGCCGCCGGGATCGCCAAAGCGCGGAAGTGACCCAGCATTGGGCCTGTGGTCAGGTCGTCGTTGGTCATGTCGCGATGCGGGTCTCCCAAGCCCCGGGAACGAGGGATAGGGCCAAAGCAACGTCCCTGACAAGTCCGCGGCGCCGGTGGCTCGTGCGCTTGTGGGATTTGAGTATTTGGACAAAGAAGAAGCGGGGACCCAAAGGAACCGGTTCGCGAGCGTGCAATTCGGCAGCAGCGGGTTGTCAGCTTGGGGTCTAAATGGGATCTCGGGGGCGTCAGGCGCCCCAGATACCCCGGCGCAAAAGGTTCAAGCCAAGCGCCAGAAACATCACCAGCACCGCCATGTTAAACCGCGAAGGGTCGAGATGGGTGCGCAGGCGTTCGCCCAAGGCAAAGCCCGCCATTGCCGGAAGCGCCAGGGTAAAAGACCAGAAAGCCCGGTCCCCCCAGAGCAGCCCTTGCCAAGTGTAGGCAGCGATCAGTGGGATTGCCCCCAGCGTCAAAAGCGCGCCTGTGGCCCGGACAAATTCGTCCTTTTGGGCGCGCGCGGCCAAGAGATACATCAGAATTGGCGGGCCCCAGATGGCGGTGACGCCACCCATGAGGCCGCTCAAAAGCCCCGCGCCCACCTGGGCCAGGCGGTCCCAGGACGCGGGCAAGGCCGGCGGGTGGACCAGAAGCTGGGCAAGCGTAAAGACGACCACCCCGCCTCCCATCACCCCGAGAAGCGCCCGCGAAGAAAGCCCTTGGGCAAAAACCGCGCTGAGCGTGATGGCCACCCCAAGGGTCATCCAATAGGGGGCGTAGCGCCTCAGAGACCCCAGAAAGCCGCCCGCGCGCCAGGTCTGTTGGAGGTTTGTGAAAAGGAGCGCGCCCAGGGTCAGCGTGATCGCCAGGCGCGGGTCCAAAACCTGGCTCATGAGCGAGATCGCGATCGTCGGAAGCCCGATACCAAGCGTCCCCTTGGCAACCCCCGCCACTGCCATTACCGCGGCGGCAAAAGCCAAGTCCGCGGGTGTCACAGGGCGGCCATCTTAGTGCGCCTCGGCCCAGTTTTGTCCCTGGCCCGCGTCCACCGTCAGGGGCACCGCCAGGTCTAGGACCGGATGTGCGGCGCCTTCCATGACCGCTTTGACCGCCGCCACGGTGTCGTCGACGGCAGCCTCCGACACTTCAAACACCAGTTCATCGTGCACCTGCAATAGCATTTTGGCCGGCAGACCGGCGATGGCGTCAGGGATGCGCACCATAGCGCGGCGGATCACATCGGCCGCGGTGCCCTGGATCGGCGCGTTAATTGCGGCGCGCTGGGCAAAGCCCGCCCGGGGGCCCTTGGCGCCGATCTCGGGCGTATGGATGCGCCGCCCGAAAAGCGTCTCAACGTAGCCTTTATCTTTGGCGAAGGTCACGGTGGCATCCATATAGTCGCGGATCCCCGGGAAGCGTTCAAAGTAGCGGTCAATGAAGCCTTTCGCCTCTTCACGCGGGATGCGCAGGTTGCGGGCAAGCCCGAAGGCACTGATCCCGTAGATCACCCCGAAGTTGATCGCTTTAGCCTGGCGGCGCACCATAGGGTCCATGCCTTCGATCGGGGTGTTGAACATCTCGGCGGCAGTCATGGCATGGATGTCCTGGCCGTCCTGAAACGCCTGGCGCAGGCTTTCGATCCCCGCGATATGGGCCAGGATGCGCAATTCGATCTGGCTATAGTCGAGCGCCACCAGCACATGGCCGTCCTCGGGCACAAAGGCCGTGCGGATGCGGCGGCCTTCTTCCGTGCGCACAGGGATATTCTGCAGGTTGGGATCAGTGCTAGCCAGGCGCCCGGTCGATGCGCCCGCAATGCTGTAGGACGTGTGCACGCGGCCGGTGTCGCGGTTGATGTGGTTTTGCAGCGCGTCGGTGTAGGTCGATTTCAGCTTCGACACCTGGCGCCAGTCCAGCACCCGTGCGGGCAGGTCGTGGCCTTCTGCGGCCAGGTCTTCGAGCACGTCAACCCCCGTCCCGTAGGCGCCAGTCTTGCCCTTTTTACCCCCTGGCAGGCCCATGTCATCGAACAGGATCTCGCCCAGCTGTTTGGGGGACCCTACGTTGAAGGGTTTGCCCGCCAGCGCGTGAATATCGTCTTCGAGTTCGGCCATTTTCTGGGCAAACTTGTTTGACATCCCCGCAAGCACGTCACGGTCCACCTTTATGCCGGTCATTTCCATATGCGCCAGCACCGGCACCAGCGGTCGCTCCAGCCCCTCATAGACGCGGGTGACCTGCGACCGATGAAGAGCGGGCTTAAATGCCTCCCATAAACGCCAGGTAATATCCGCGTCCGCGGCGGCGTAAGGGGTCGCATCGTCGATGGGCACCAGATCAAAGGTCTTCATGGATTTGCCAGAACCCAAAAGCTCTTTGATAGGAATAGGCTTGTGGTCGAGGTATCGTTCCGAGAGCGTATCCATCCCGTGCCCGTGCAGCCCCCCGTGGAGCGCATAGCTTAGAAGCATTGTGTCGTCGATGGGGGCCACCCGGACCCCATAGCGCGCCAGCACCTTCAGGTCGTATTTCATATTCTGCCCGATCTTGAGGATTGCCGGATCCTCGAGCACGGGCCTGATGATGTCGAGCGCAGTTTCCAGCGGGACCTGATCGGGCGCCAGCGCACCGCCACCTAAGAGGTCACCCGCCCCGTCTTTGTGACCCAGCGGCACATAGCACGCCACGCCAGCCTCACAGCATAGACAAATGCCCACGAGCTCGGCCTCCATCTCGTTAAGGCTTGTCGTTTCAGTGTCGACCGCGACGCGCCCCCTATCGCGGATACGCGCGACCCAGTCCCGCAGGCGCTCCGGGTCGCGCACACATTCGTACCCCTGGGTATCAAAACCAATCGGCGAGGGTGCATCTTCGGTCGCCTCAGGCTCTGCAATGGCGGGCGCGTCCACCCCAAGCTTGCCAGCGATGCGCGCGGTTAGGGTCCGAAACTCCATGGAGGTCAGAAACCCCAAGACGGTCTCGGGATCCGGCTCGCGCACCTCTAGATCGGTAAAAGCCACATCAAGGGGCGTATCCGTCTTCAGCGTCACCAGTTCACGGCTAACACGTATCTGATCAGCGTGGTCGATCAGTGTTTGGCGTCGCTTGGGCTGTTTGATTTCTTCCGCACGGGCCAGAAGACTGTCGAGGTCGCCGTATTCGTTGATCAAAAGCGCCGCCGTTTTCACGCCGATCCCCGGGGCGCCTGGCACGTTATCGACCGAATCCCCCGCAAGCGATTGCACGTCGATGACCCGTTCGGGGCCGACCCCGAACTTGGCTTCAACCTCTTCGCGGCCGATGCGCACATTTTTCATAGGATCGACCATCTCCACCCCGCCCCCGACAAGCTGCATCAGGTCTTTGTCGGAACTGATGATCGACACCCGCGCGCCCAAGTCACGGGCCTGCACGGCCAGAGTGGCGATGATGTCGTCGGCCTCGTAGCCTTCGGTTTCGATACAGCAAAGATTGAACGCCCGCGTGGCATCCCGGGTCAACGGGAACTGCGGCACCAGGTCTTCGGGCGGGGGCGGACGCTGGGCCTTGTAGCCGTCGTAGATATCATTGCGAAAGGTCTTCGAGGAATAGTCGAACACCACGGCCACATGGGTCGGGGCGTCCGATCCCTTTTGGTCTTCCACAAACTTGAAAAGCATATTGCAAAATCCGCTGACCGCGCCCACCGGCAACCCGTCGGATTTGCGTGTCAGGGGTGGAAGAGCGTGATAGGCGCGGAAGATAAATCCCGAGCCGTCAATCAAGTGAACATGATGCCCTTTACCGAAGTCCGCCACGCGCCTAGTTTCCTCGCAACCTAAAAGCCTAGGGGAAAGGTAAAGGATGCTCCGGACCATTGCGATAGCCATTTTGGGGGCCGCGCTAGGGGGCGCTGTGGCCGCCGAAGATGCCAAGCCTGACCGCACGGTCTGGCTCTCGATGGCAGCCACAGAGGATTGCCACCGAGCTGACGGGGACGAAGCGAACTGCGTGCGCTTTATCGGCTGCTACGGGTCAGACGGCGACTGGTTCGAGGGCACTTCTCGCGGCTGGAACGAGGGGCGGATGCAGGTGCGGTCCTTCGCAGGGCAGCGCTGCTCAGGCCGGTTTGACTACCGGCCCATGCTCGATATGTGCCGGGCGCAGATCGTCTGTAATGGCGGAGAAGCCGCACAAATCACCTTCTTTTCGCGGGGCGGCGACACCGATGTTGTGTCAGGACATGGGATCACCGACCAGGGCACGCGCATCGTTTTTTATTCGGGCACGATGCTGGCTGCATTCCTGCGCACGCGTTCAGATACCGGAAACACCAATATGATCGCCTGCGGACCCACCAAACTTGTTATCGCTGACTAGGGGCACGGGGCAGCGGGTACGCCCGTCGCCAGGGCAATCCAGGCTCCTGCGCGGCTTACCAACTCCCCCGCGCGCGGATCTCGGTAGAACTGATATCGGCCATGGGACCGTTCAAGAGGCACCACGCTGGCGGCGCCCGCCACGGCAGCGCCTCTGCCCGACGCGGGCCAAGCCGCGCCCAGGCAAAGCGCCGCGCCGCGGGACTTGAGCCGGCGCGCAGTTGGTCGCCTGGGCGCCCCAGCACCCCCACTGGCACAGCGCCCATGATCCAGGCCCAATCCTTCCAGCGGTGAAATTCCGCCAGGTTGTCAGCGCCCATCAGCCAAACAAACCGAACGCGCGGATAGCGTGCGCGGAGTGCGCGCAGGGTGGCGGCAGTGTAGCGAGTACCCAGGCGCGCCTCTACGTCGGTGACGCAGACCCGCGGGTCCCGCACTAGGGCGCGGCACGCAGCCATGCGCCGGTCCAGCGGCGCAGGCCCCCGCCGTTTTAGCGGATTGCCCGGCGTCACCACCCACCATACCCGGTCAAGCCCAAAACTCTTAAGAGCCCAGCGCGATATGTGCATATGCCCCGGATGCGGCGGATCAAACGATCCCCCCAGAAGCCCGATCACCTGTCCCGCCTCGGCGCGGGGAAACCCGTATCGCAAAACGTCTCTTCCTATCGCCGAGCGCCCGCCGATGGGCGCCGCCTCCGCCCGTGGCGGGTACCCACCTCTTGTCTTTGCGTCAAGCGGGCGCGACCCCGCCCGACGGGGCCTGGGCCCTTTGGGAAATAAGACTCACGCCACGATCTTCTTCTCTGTCAAAACACTCAAAAGAACAGAGGCTGCCCCCACGCGGGAGCCCAAAGATGGGGCGTGTTGTCTAGGTCTGCTCAGGGGCCGGGTCGGTGCCCTTGCGCGGGGTGCAAAGCCCGCTTTCCACCATGCCCGCACCAATGTCACGGCCCGGCAAGCCTCGGCGCTGCGCCACAAAACAGCGCCCCGTCAGGCCGCCATCATCCT
>JBCCMR010000182.1:0-6971 GCA_039026255.1 Pseudomonadota bacterium | reverse complement strand
CCACCGAAAACGCCATGCCCGCTGAATTGCCCCGTCAGACGTCCCTGGCTTGGCTGACCCGAGCGCGTGAACCATCCGTCACCGCATCCGCGCTGGTGCCATCGACGGCCATACGCCCGGCTTGGCATCGGGCACGTTGCAATTCAACCTAGCGATCCTGCCCGACGCGTAAGCGCCTAATTTTTTGAGGTTTTGTCAGCGCAACTCAAAGCCCTGCCCGGTCGTAGGCGTCAGCGGTACTGGCGACGCAGCCGTACTAAGGCAGGGCCCTGACATCGACGTCCGCACTGACATCCCCTCTACCGGGATTTCCCAGACGGCAAGTTCACTGAAGAGGTGACAGATATAGGCGCCTTTGGCCCGAACAACCTTGTGATAGCCGCACTTGGCTGTTCTTTCACGCTCGCACACGCGCTCATACGGGCGGGCAGCCCCCTGCGACACGTGGATGAAGGCTGCAATGTATCGATGTTTCGCACAGCGCTGGACCTGGTCCCGGCGCGCGCCTTTGGCAGACAAATGTTGTCACAACGCGCGCCATCGCCCGATATAAGATCGCAGACGCGAGCCGCATCAACGCCCGCTATCCCCAGGTCCGCGGCGCCCCCATTGCCCAAGACGACCCAGCGGCCATCGGTATCGCGGCCTTGACCCGCGCCGACTACGGCGATCCGGTGGCCCTGCACCCGGACGAGGTGCCCGCCTATTAAGCCCGCGGGGTCACGCCCCCGAACGTCCTGTGGGCCGCGCGGCTGGCGCTGTGCATCAGGCACACCCGCAGCCACATGCTGACCACCGACGTCCCCGCAGACGCCGAAACCCCGATTTACCGACCAAAATCCAACGTGGAGACTTGACTTAATAGGCATCCTTGCCTCTGTGGCCGCCGCATCGACCTTCGGCGCACCCGGTTTTGCTTTAGACCTTAACGTGGTGGGGTCATGGTCGAACTCGCCGCTACACATATCCTTTGAGGCAGAGTTCTGGAGCAAAAAGCGGCCCGCCGCCGGGGTCTGTGCCGTGGAACTGACAACCCACAACTAAATGGGCCTGGGCCTATCCGAGTTCTACGTGCTTTTGGGTGAGCGGCGTCTATGCCGTGGCCACGAAGTTCGCCGACTGCGCCGTGGGCAACGCACCCGACCTAGAAGGACTCGACGTGCCGCTTTTGGCGCTGAGGGCCGAAGAGGTGCGGGCCATGGTTGATGCCGCGCGTCCGATGTTGGCCGCCATCTTCCGCACCCGTTACGATGCCCAGTCGCTCTCTATTATGCCCTATCCTCCGAGGTGGTTTTCTGCAACGCCGACACCAAAAGCCTAGACGGCCTTCAAGGCTTGAAGGTGCGCGCTTCGGGCCGCATGACGGCGATCTTCTTCGAAGCGCTGGGGGCCGAATGCGGCAACGTGTCCTTCTCAGAGGTGCCGGTCGCACTTCAAAGCAGCAGCGGCGACCCCGCTTTGACCGGCGCCGTTTCGGGCTGTTGCGCCGGGTGGTAGGAGGTACTGACCCACCTCCTGCCAATCTTAGTGGGCGGCTAGGAGAGCGCGGTGACCGCTATGAACCTCGACCGCTAGAACGGGCTCTCTGAAGAAACGAGGACAGACCACGAAGCCGAGATCAAAGCCAGTTCCGAAGGCCCGGCCTGGGCCAGTGCCCAAGACGCCCTAGTCAACGACATCGCCTGCACGACTGGCAACGGCGACTGCCCGGCGGGAGACGCCCGCGTCATAACGCTCGTAAACCTGTCGGAGGCCGATTTCGACCGCGCCCGGAGCGCCCTGATCGCGCAGGTGCCGCCGGAATGGGCCGAACGGGCCGGCGGTCAACGGGCTGCGCGTTGGAGCGCCCCGGTGAGCAAGGTTTTTGAAGTGACGATCGAGTAAGCGCAGCACAGGACAAAAGACAGGCTATAGAACAGGCGCCGATCCGGCTTCTGCGGTCGCTGAACCGGGGTGCGGCCCTTCTGGTCAGGCTCGGACTTCCGGGTATGGCGGGCTTTGTGGTGCTCGACAGTGTGCTACGCCAGTTTCACGCCGCTTTCGGCGGCTCCGAAGAACTGGCGAGTTACACCATCGCGCTCGCCACGAGTTGGGGGCTGGGCTATGCGCTTTCGGAGCTCGGCCCCATCCGCATCGATCTTCGACCTTTTTGCCATCACCGTCATGAACGGGGTCGTCGCCATCAATTGCTGGCCAGTGGTGTTGCGGGCCATCGAAAAAGGCAGCCGCGCGAATACCCCGATGGCCACACTGCTCGCCTGGGTGCAGGTGCCTTGGTTGCGGGCTGGGTGTGGTTTGCGGTCATGGCCTGCCTTGTCACGGCGGCCGCGCTGAGCCTTGTGCTACGCCGCCGTGACCCCGAAAACGAAAGCTTCGTGGGCGTCTTTGCCGATCAGGACACCCTGAAATGATAACCTAAGTCTCGGCCGGGCTTTTGGCGCTCCTGACATTGTCGATCACGGAGGGAATGGTGCTTTTTCTGTTGGGCTTTGGGTTGGACCAGTTTTTTCCAGCTTCCCGTTGACCCGCGGACTGGGGAACATGGCATGGTTGTCGTCAAATTCAGCCACGCTGGTCGCCATCCCCTCTTTGTCCATTTGGGGAACGTGCTGGTTCGGTCGGGGGTGTCTTCGTGCACCTATGCCGCGTTTGATCTTTGGGTGTCCTGGTTGCCCAGAGGCCTGGTGCACGCCAATATGACCACGGCCATAGCGTTTTCCGCCACCTCTGGGTTTTCGTTGGCCACTGCCGTAACTGTGTCCACGGTGGCCATGACCCAAAGCTCTTTTCCGGGGCCATCGCCTCCGGGGGGACGCTCGGCATCATGATCCCGCCGTCGATCAGCCTGATTGTTTACGGCTTGTCTAACCAGTCCTTAATCCACCAGCTCTTTCTGGCCGGGCTTTCGCCGGGAATCCCTTTGGCGCTGGCATTTCTGGTGATCACGGCAATCATCTGCATCATTCGCCCGGACTTAGGTGAACACGGGCGGCGGTTCCCATTTTAGCAGATGCTGCGGGCGCTCTTCGACCTGTACCGCTCCTGATCCTCTTCGGGCTTACCGTTGGCTCTATCTACCGGGGTTGGGCCACGCCGACCGAGGCCGCCGTCGTGGTCGTTGCGGGCGCCTTGCTGATCGCCCCAGCCTTCGGCGGTGTCACCGGGACCATTTTGGGCGACGGCCTTTTGGGCATTATCAAGATCACGGCGATGATCATGCCGATCATCTTTGGCGCGTCGTTTCTGAACTTCACGCTGTCTTGGACGGGTCTTGGCCGCGAGTTGACCCGGTTCATGGGAGGTTTGGGCTGTCGCCCCTGGGCTTTATCCTCGTGCTGGTCGGGCTCTACGTCGCTCTGGGCTTTTTCATCGAGACGCTCTCGCTCATGGTGGTGACCATCCCGATCATCGTACCCATGGTCGTGGCCCAGGGGTTCAACGCGATCTGGTTCGGCAATTTGATGATCGTGCTCATTGAGATGGCGCTGACCGACCCGCCGGTGTGGCTTAGCCCTTTATGCGGTGCAGGGTGCGCGCCGGTCCGGCACGCTCAGCGAGGTAGTGCTGGGCGCACTGCCTTATGTGCTGTTGATGCTGGCGATGGCGTTTGCCCTGATCGCGGTACTCGATATCGCGCTTTCCCTGCTCCGGGCGCTTAACTAGCGGGCCCGGGGGTGAAGGTCGCGCCGTAGGTGTCGCGCAACAGGTTCTTTTGCACCTTGCCCATCGTGTTGCGCGGCAGTTCATCCACCAGGAAAATCCGTTTGGGGTGTTTGTAGCGGGCAAGCCCCGGGCCGATGGCCGCCAGGATCACGTCAGCGTTTGTGGCGCCAGGGGCCCGAGGCACCACCACCGCCACAACCCCTTCGCCGAAATCCGGATGCGGCACGCCGATGACCGCGCTTTCCACGACGCCAGGCTGGTCGTCGATCAAAAGCTCCACCTCTTTAGGGTAGACGTTATAGCCGCCAGAAATCACCAGGTCTTTGGCGCGCCCGATGATGCTCAGATAGCCGTCATCGCTCAGCTCTCCGATATCGCCGGTCACAAAAAATCCGTCCGGTAAAAGCTCTTCGGCGGTCTTTTCCGGCAGCTTCCAGTAGCCCTGAAAGACGTTTGCGCCGCGTACCTCTACGATGCCAGGCTCCCCAAGGGGGACGGGCGTGCCCTTCCCATCCGTCAGCCGCAGGTCCACCCCCGGCAGGGGCGGGCCCACGGTGCCCGCCCGGCGCTCGCCCGCGTAGGGGTTTGACGTGTTCATATTGGTTTCCGTCATCCCGTAGCGTTCGAGAATGCGGTGTCCGGTGGCCGACTCCCAGGCCGCGTGGGTTTCCGCCAAAAGCGGCGCGGACCCGGACACAAAAAGCCGCATGTGTTTCGCAGCCTTGGCCAAGCCCTCTTGCTGCAAAAGCCGGGTGTAGAAGGTCGGCACCCCCATCAGCGCGGTGGCCCGGGGCATGGCGTCCAGCACCGCGGCCGCGTCGAAACCGGGCTGAAAGATCACGCCGGCCCCCGCCATTAACGCCACGTTTGTCGCCACAAAGAGCCCGTGCGTGTGAAAGATCGGCAGCGCGTGGATCAAGATGTCGGCCGCAGTAAAGGCCCAGGCATCCGCTAAAGTGCGCGAATTGCTGGCGAGATTTCCGTGGCTGAGCATCGCGCCCTTGGGCTTACCCGTAGTCCCCGAGGTGTAAAGGATCGCCGCCAGGTCATCGACGCCGCGCGGCACAGGCGCTTGGCCCGGCGCCTGCGCGGAGGCCCAGTCGCTGAGCGTGCCCGCCCCCGCGGCGTCAAGCGTTAGGACAAGCGCCGCCGTCAGCGCCGAGATATCCGCCTTCGCCCCCGGGTCGCAGACAAAAATTGCCGGTTCCGCGTCGGTCACAAAATGGCGCAGTTCGACCGCCTGATACCCGGTGTTGAGCGGCAAAAAGACCCCGCCCGCCAGGACCGTGCCCACATAAAGCTGGAGCGCCGTCATTGATTTTGCGACCTGTGCCGCCACACGGTCCCCAGGGGCCAGCCCCCCCTGCATGAGCGCCGCAGCTATGCGTTCGGCCCCCGCAAAAAAATCGCCGAAGGTGACCGTGGTTCCGTCGGGTAGCGTAGCAAAGGCGTCCCTGCCCCGGTCCGTCGTTGGCCCGCGCAGGGCCGCGATCAAGTGGTTGTCGGCCATCTCAGTGCGCTCCCCGCTTCGGATGCGGATCTTGCGCGTTCATCGTCACCTCCTAGCCCATTCGGGCCGACCATAAGCCCTAGAAGGCCGGGCGCAAGGCCGGCCGCGACGCGCAGCGATGCCCCAAAAAACCGCAATATGCCGGGCAGGCGCCCAATTCCTGGGCAGTGGCCAAGGCTATGCGGGCGAATGCGCCCTGCGGCGTCTGGCCCGGGTTGCAAGCGCAGTTGGGATGTTTATCGACATAGTCGACAATGCAGTCACCCCGTCCGTGCGCAGAGCACGCGCGACACCCCTGAAGCGCAACGCCGAGCTTCCCTAACCTAACCCAACCTAAGCTGCCGGGGACCCGTCCCCGCCGCCCGGGACCGGAGACGATTAGAGTGGCTGACGAACCCCAGGGTTTCACCCGAGAACAGCAGGAATACCTGGCGCGCGTGCTGATGGGGCTGAACCTCCACGAAGCATTCGGCAGCGCGAAGACCGCCGGGGCGCCCGAGCCGGAACCGGAAACGGTCTACGGGGTGCCTCTTGATGATCTTTGCAAAGAAGAGGCCGCAAAACACAAAACCCACCCGCTCGACATTTGGCGCCAGCTTGAAGAATGGACCGCCGCCGACCAAATGGCCGAGGGGCTTGACCAATTTCTGCTGCGCCACTTGGGTTTTTTCAACGTCACCCCCAACAGCGCGGGCTATATGATGCGCCTGCGCGCACCCGCGTGTCAGTTGCGCGCCGCTCAGATGCGCGTGCTGGCTACGTGCGCCGAAGATTTTGCCGGCGGCTACGCCCACGTGACCACCCGTGGCAGCCTGCAGTTGCGCGAGATTAAGCCGCGGTCGGTCATCACCATGATTGAAAAAATGGAGACCGCGAACCTAACCGCCCAAGGCACCGGCGCCGACAGCGCACGTAACCTGACGGTGACTCCCTCCGCCGGGTTTGACGTGGACGAACTTGTCGATATGACACCCCAGGCGCGACGCCTGTCGACCCGCATCTTGCGCACGCGAGAACTGCAGGGCATTCCCCGCAAATTCAACATATCGTTTGACAACGCCGGCCGCCTTTCTTGCCTGTCAGACACCAACGACATTGGCTTTTTGGCGGTCATGGTTGAGGAAAACGACCAGGATGTGGCGCCGGGGCTTTGGTGTCGGATCGCCCTCGGCGGGATCACCGGGCATAAGGATTTTGCCCGGGACACCGGGCTTTTGTGCCGCCCGGAAGACACCGTGGACGTGTCCGAGGCGATGCTGCGCGTCTTTGTGGAACACGGCGACCGCACCAACCGCAAAAAAGCGCGGCTGAAATACCTTTTGGAGAAAGAGGGGGTGGAGTGGTTTTTGGCCCGCACCCAGGAAAAGCTTGACGCCTTCCCATCGGGCATCCGGCTGACGCGCCTTGACCCACGATTTGACCGCCCGCGGGCGCCCATTGACCGCCAGGGCCACATCGGTGTGCACCGGCAAAAGCAGCCGGGCATGAACTACATCGGCGTGGCGCTTGAACTCGGGCGCCTAAGCCCGGATCAGATGCGTGTTTTGGCTGATGTGGCCGACCGCTTCGGGGACGGAGATATCCGGCTCACGGTTTGGCAGAACCCCATCATGCCCTTCATCCCCGACGCCCATGTGGACGAAGCTTGCGCCGCCATCGAAGCCGCGGGCATGTTCACCCGCGCCTCTGCCTTTGCGGCGGGCGCCGTGGCCTGCACCGGCAAATGGGGCTGCAAATTCGCCGCCGCGTACACCAAACAGGACGCCGCCGACCTAATCCGCCACCTGGAGGCCCGCCT
>JBCCMR010000181.1:0-6985 GCA_039026255.1 Pseudomonadota bacterium | reverse complement strand
CGGGTTGCGACCGATTGCTGGGATCGTGACGTTAGACGCCTGGTTGTAGTTCACCGTGCGCCCGTAGGTGATTGTCTGGCTCAGCGCAGGCAAAAGGTTCGACCGCGCGGCGATCACCCCTTCATCGGCGGCGCGTAAGGCGGCCTGCTGGGCCCGGAGGCTGGGGTTGGTCTTGTAGGCAAGCGCCAGCGCATCCGCGAGCGTGGTGGCCTGGGTCGGGGCGCCCAATCCGGCGCAGATCAGCGCCACCCCGGTGATCGCAGTCGAAAGGCGTTTGAACATGCGGTGATCCCCTGTTGCCTGTGGCCCGCGGTTTGGGGCTGCTCGGCCCGTACCGCGTGTGCCCGTAGGGTGCCACAAGCTCCCGCGCGGGGCAAGAATGAGCATCGCTTACGAAGCCTAATTTATGGACAAAGTCCATGAATAAATCGCCGCCCGTGACCCATGGGTCACGCCGCCGGGCTGTAATCTTGGTAAGGCTGTGTCACATAACCAGTATCAGAGGTGCTTTGGGCTGGCTCCGCGGGGGTGGTTGGCCACGTGGTCCGGTAACGCACCTCGGGCGACTGCAGAGGGGTGCAAATGCTCCCCTGGGTGGATGCCATAGGGGCGCGGGCCCCGCAACAAGAAGAACCGGGCAATGCCGCGCTGGGCGCCGACCATGGGGGCATGGGGGTCTGTGGGGAAGCGGTCCTCCCATCCGTTCGGAAGGGGCAACCCCTGGCGCGCCGCTTGTGTGGCCATCCACCGGAACGGGATGTTTGCCAGGGGCCGCGCGGCCTGGTCCCGCCACACATGGCCTCCCACATCTCCATGGGCGCCGGCGAACCAACACTGACTAAGAGTGCCTTTCCAGCCTAGTGGCGTGTTCCACATGACCGGACGATAGGAATTGCGTGTTTCGTGCAACGCCAGCGCCTGAAATGCCCCCTCCACCGCCAGCCCAATGTTGGTATCGTGAAACTCCGTCGCCATGGGTGCCAGACGTCTCAGCAGCGGGTAGGGCAGCCCAAGGGCCGCCACGGTGTCCCAAACGCCAATCATACGGACCGGGGTTTCGGAGTGGCAATAGACGCTCTGAAAGGTCAGCGAACCAGGCCGGTCGCCCCGCTCATAAAGCGCAAAAGCCTCGCGCAGGGTCCCTTTATGGGCCGACCTTTCCTGCACAAGCCCTACTCGATCGATCATCCCAGCGATAGAGCGCACCGCATAGGCCCCGCGCGAAAACCCAAAAAAAAAGATTCTGTCGCCGGGACGGTAACGCCGGGCAAGCGTCGCATAGCCGTCAAAAACGATTTGGTTGATGCCCCACCCGCTTGCCAGCGTAACCCAATTCCGCAGCCCGTGTCCCTGAATGCCCGCATGGTACCAAAGCGTCGTGCGCGGGCAGGCGGCCTCTTGCAGAAGCTTATAAAGCAGACCGGCGTTTGTTTCTTCGCCTGGAGTAAGCCGACTTTGCGTGCCGTCGACGATCAGCACGTGGTTGCGCCCGCCCTTCGAGGGTGCAGGAAGCGCGGCCGCTGGCCGCAAAATAAGTCCGCCGCGCAGCGCCCGGACGGTTCGGCGCCAAAGACGGCCTAGGCGCGCCACGGGGTCACCAATCTAATGCGCAATTCTGCCATGACCGTACACGTAATCCGCCCGCGGAACCGGGGGAAGCGGTTTCACGCGAACGTGGCAGCGCGCGCCCACGGGGCGCCATGCCGCAGGGCCGCTGCCGTCCGCCCACCTAAATCGGGAGAATGATAGAAAATGACCGCTTTGACCAAGTTGAGGTGACCGGCGACGATGCGCTTTGGACCTGGTTTGAACAAAACCATGCCCGGAAAGAAGGGGTCTGGTTGGTAACCTGGAAAGCTGCGCATCGCGACCGGTATGTGAGCCGCGATCAGGTGCTAGACGCGCTCATCGCTTTTGGATGGATTGATGGCATCCGCCGCAAGCTGGACGACAGTCGCACGATGCAGTTGATCACGCCCCGCAAACAACAGGCTTGGGCAGTGACCTACAAAAACCGCGCGGCGCGTCTTATTGACGAAGGCCGTATGCGTGCTCCGGGCCTCGCCGCTGTGGAGGCAGGGCGCAAAAGCGGGCTTTGGGACGCCATGGCCGCCGTGGATGCCCTGGAAGAGCCCGATGACCTGCGGGCCCAACTGACCGGCCCGGCAGCGACATTTTGGTCAGGGGCTGCGCCCAGTTACCGGCGCAACGTTCTACGGTGGATTGCGGGCGCAAAACGCCCTGACACACGGGCCCGGCGCGTGGCCGAGGTTGCGACCCGCGCCGCACGGGGCGAAAAAGTGCCCCAGTATTAAAGTCATCTCTAGGCCTTTGTCGCGCCGTGGGGTTTGACACCCCCCGCTTGGCCTGGGACAGTCCTCTGAAAAAGGATAAGGCAGACCCATGTTTACCCATTCCATGAATTTCGCCTGCGGGGATGATATTGAAGCGCTTCGCGACACCGTTCATCGGTGGGCACAAGGCCGCGTTGCCCCCATGGCCGCCGAAATCGACACCAAAAATGCGTTCCCCATGGAGCTTTGGCGCGAAATGGGGGACCTGGGTCTTTTGGGGATCACTGTAGAGGACGAATTTGGCGGCTCCGACATGGGTTATTTGGCCCACACGGTGGCTGTCGAAGAAATTGCCCGCGCAAGCGCGTCGGTGGGGCTATCCTATGGCGCCCATTCAAATCTCTGTGTGAACCAGATTAAACTGAACGGCACGCCCGAGCAGAAAGAGCGGTACCTGCCAAAGCTTGTGTCGGGCGAACACGTGGGCGCCCTCGCCATGTCCGAAGCCGGCGCGGGTTCTGACGTGGTATCGATGAAGCTGCGCGCGGAAAAGCGCAACGACCGCTACGTGCTCAACGGCAGCAAGTACTGGATCACCAACGGTCCCGACGCCGATACTCTCGTGGTTTACGCTAAAACCGATCCCGACGCGGGGCCCAAAGGCATCACCGCTTTTTTGATCGAAAAGACCATGACCGGCTTTAGCACCGGGCCGCATTTCGACAAAATGGGGATGCGGGGTTCTAACACCGCAGAGCTGATTTTTGAAGACTGCGAAGTGCCTTTCGAAAATGTGCTCGGCGAGGAAGGCAAAGGCGTTAGCGTTCTTATGTCAGGGCTCGACTACGAACGGGTTGTGCTGTCCGGGATCGGCGTCGGCATTATGAATGCAGTGCTCGATCATGTGATGCCCTACCTGGTGGAACGCAAACAGTTCGGTCAATCGGTGGGAATGTTCCAACTTATGCAGGGCAAAATCGCTGACATTTACGCGGCCATGAACAGCAGCCGCGCCTACGTTTACGAGGTTGCCAAAGCCTGCGACCGGGGCGAGGTCACGCGCCAGGACGCGGCGGCTTGCGTGCTGTACGCCTCCGAAAAGGGGATGGAAGTGGCGGTCCAAGGCGTCCAGGCCATGGGCGGCGCTGGGTTTTTGAACGACAGCCCTCTGTCGCGGATCATGCGCGACGCCAAGCTTATGGAAATTGGTGCGGGTACGTCGGAAATTCGCCGCATGCTATGTGGGCGGGAACTGATGAAGCTTCAGGGCGCATGAGCTTGGGCTCATGCCGCGGCTAACGCTTGGCATAGCTGCGGCGGCTGCGCTGATCCTGGGCATCTGGCTCATTCGGTTCACCATCCCAAAGGATGAAACCGGTGTTATTAACGCCTTCGCCGCCCAGTATGTGCGCGACACCGGCGGACGCCTGGATCACTGCGTGGGCCGCCCGTCGGAAGTTGCACACCTTTGGGTTTACGTCGTGTGCCGACCGCCTACGGGGGCTCCGGTGGTATATCTGGTCAACCACCGGGGCCGCGCAGTCAAAGAACCGTCACTGGCGCGCATAGTGGCCGCCCAGGGTTAGGTGTCGCTGCTGTTCGCTGCGCCCGGGTCCTCTTGGGTTTCAGGGGCCGCTTCAGTTGCCACTGGCTCCTCAGACTTCTTGGACGTTTTTGACTTTTTAGCCTTGGCCGAGGCCGAATCTTTCGTAGATTTCTTGGCCTTTTCCTGCTTTTTAGCTCTCGTCTTCTTTTTCTCCGGCTTTTCGGTTTCGGCGTCCGTCTCGTCTGGCGTCGCCACCGACTCTTCGGTGGCTTCTGACCCCGCCTCCGGGTCTAGCGCATCTTCTTTTTTGGAGGATTTTTTCGGCTTTGCCGGTATCTCTAGAGGCCGGGTCAAAAAGGCCGGGACGTGATCGCCCAGGCCAACCGGTGTCTTACCGTCGTCTCGGTCACGCCCGCCACGGCCGCGGCTACGGCGGTTGGATCCGCCGCTGGAGCTTTCAGACCGTTGGCTGTCGTCCCGGCCCCGGGGCCGGTTGTCCGGCGCCCCCGCGGACGAGCGTGCCTCACCCCTCTGGTCGGTTTTATTTTCGCTACGGCTGTCCGATCTGCCCCGGCGACTCCCGCGGTTGTCGCTGCCACGATTGTCGCCCTCTTCCCGGCCCCGGCGGGGCCCGTCGCGAGGGATCTCGGGCGCCTCCATGCGGTCGATCTTCTTTTTCACCAGGTCTTCAATTTTATCGAGGTACTTCTCCTCGAACCCTAGACACAGGGTGATCGCCTTGCCTTCGCGCCCGGCGCGTCCGGTGCGTCCGATCCGATGGACATAATCTTCGGAGTGGATCGGCACATCAAAGTTAAAGACATGACTCACGTTGGGAATATCAAGCCCGCGCGCCGCCACGTCCGATGCCACCAGAAGCCTCAGATTGCCGTCCCGAAAACCGTCCAGCACGCGCATGCGGACCTTCTGGTCTAGATCGCCATGGATCGCCCCAGCGTCGAGCCCGTGCTGCTTAAGCGATTTGCTGACGATATCCACATCTGATTTGCGATTGCAAAAGATTATCCCATTGGTCAGCGCGTCGCCTTCCCCGGCGATGATCGCGCGCAGCATGGCGCGCTTTTCCTTGGCTTCCCGCGACCGATGCGATGCCTGAAAAACGCAAACCCTCTGGGCGATTGTCTCGGACGTGGTGGCTTGGCGCGCGACTTCGACCCGTTCCGGATTCTGCAGGAATTCCTGAGTGATGCGCGTGATCTCGGGTGCCATGGTAGCCGAGAAAAAGAGCGTTTGGCGCGTGAACGGCGTCAGTTTGAAGATGCGTTCAATGTCGGGAATGAAGCCCATATCGAGCATGCGATCCGCCTCGTCCACGACCATAATTTGCACGCCCGTCAGCAAAAGCTTGCCGCGTTCAAAATGGTCCAAAAGCCGGCCCGGCGTGGCGATTAGGACGTCAACACCCCGGTCAATCAGCGCGTCCTGGTCCTTGAAGCTGACGCCCCCGATCAAAAGCGCCATCGTGAGCTTGTGATATTTGGAATAGACCTCAAAGTTCTCTGCCACCTGAGCGGCCAGCTCGCGAGTGGGGGCCAAAACCAACGACCGCGGCATCCGCGCCCGGGCCCGACCTTTGGCCAGGCGGGTGATCATCGGCAGCGTAAAGCTGGCGGTCTTTCCCGTTCCGGTTTGTGCGATGCCCAAAACATCGCGCCCTTCAAGGGCATGGGGGATGGCTGCAGCTTGGATCGGCGTTGGTGTTTCATAACCCGCATCCGAAATGGCGGTTAGGACCTTGGGGTCCAGGGCGAGGTCGGTGAATTTGGTCATTAGTTGTCCGTGGAAGTGCGGACACGTCCTGGCCCGCCGTCGGCGCTGTCCCCGGTCGGGACCGCATGCATTTCCCTACGCGGGAACGCTTGTCCCGTCAATCACGCGGAGGTGCGGCCAATTTCACGGCTTTTTCCTTTGTTCGCTGCAGATTGGCCCGTTAGCATTGCCGCATGACGTGAACGGAGATGCGCGATGACACAAGCGGGCAGCTGGACTAAACAATGGAAGAAGGAATGCGAAGTTTTCGCCAAAGCCTGGACCAAAGTTAACGCAAAAGCTGACACAAATGCTGCGCTCGCCCCCGCCGCGAAGATCGAAGCCGAACTGAAGCGCGCCGATAAGATGATGACGGTCTTTGCCATGGCCAAGCCCTTTGACCGGGGGCAGTTTGCGGCGCCGATGGAAAAGATCTGCGCAATCACTGACAAAACCGGCGAGGTCTACTTCAAAAATCTCAAAAAAACGGTCGAGGCAGACCCACAAAAGGCAAAGGCCCAGAAAACATTCTTGGCGTTCAAAAAAGTCTGGGCGGAAATGGTCACAGATATGAACGAACAGGTTCAGATGATAGAGCGGCTGGCCGACGCCAACAGCAAGCTAGACCCTAAGGCTGCCGCCGATCTGGGCAAGCTGCAAAAGCAGTCCGGTAAAGTCCTTAACGAGGTCAAAGCCTTCGTGGGCGAACGGCTCAAGGACAACTCTGTGGTTGCCTACAATGACTCCGTGGGCGAGGTCGCATTGGACGTGGCCGGCTATGGGGAGGCGGCGTTGGGGATGCTCCAGAACGCCAAGACCGACGGCAAGGCGGTCTCGAAGACGATCAAAACGCTCGAAGCCTTTGCCAAAAAGGCGGTGTTGCCCGACGACGCCCCCGACGCCGCCATGAAAAAGCCGATGCAGATTTTGATGCAACTATCTCAAAAGATGGTCAAAGACGTCAAAAAGCTGAAACCTGGGACGTAACTCGCGCCGGGGCCCGCTGCGCCGGAAGCTTCAAAAGAAAGCCTCTGCCCCTATCAGCTTTTGCACTTCCCGTCGGTGATGCGCGTAGCATAGGTCACCGTCGCGTTGTGCGACTTTGATGTGTCCCCGAAAGCAAACGCCGAAGCGTCAATCAGTTCTTGCGGGAAAGAAAACCAGTTTTCCCCCAAAAGGCACAGCGAATAGGCCGCGTCGCGCCAAATGCGCACTGCGCGTTTCCCCTGGGCGGTGTTTTCCGTGGGGTAAGTGGTACGGTAATAACTCGCCAGTTGGGCGGCGAGGAAATAGCTTTTGAAAATACTATCAGGCTGGCGTCGGGAAAACTGTTCAAGCCCGCGAAACCCGCAGGTGGCTTTGCAGGTGATGAAAT
>JBCCMR010000180.1:0-6986 GCA_039026255.1 Pseudomonadota bacterium | reverse complement strand
GGATCGCAGGTTTGATATGGTCCCATTCGGTCGGTTCAGTCTTGGTGACGGTCACAAAATCAGGTCCGAAAAAAACGCCCGAAACGCCTGTTATGGCAAAAATGCCTGCCGCAAGCGGGCTTGATACCGCGGCGTCAGCGGTGGGGAAGTCCGCGGTGCCGGTGCCCAACACGGTTTGGCCAGGCAGAAACTTCAGGGTGGCGGGGTTCGGGGTGCTTTCGGTTTGGATAAACATGGTCGCTGCGTCCTATTCAGTTGACACTGATATGCGCAGTGGGTGCGGCTGAGTCAACGGTTTAGAAAGGTTCTAAACTAAACTAGACAGGGGTTGCGCCGGGATCTCGCCGAGGCAACAGCCGCGCCGTGGCAAAACCCCGCCCACATGGGGATTAGCGAAACTTGTCGGCCAATCTCTGAAGGGGGCTGCGGCGGTCTGAGGCCGGCTCTGCCTTGTCTTTAGGCCCAGCTTTGGCGGGTTCGTCTGCAACGGGTGCGCCTGGCTGCCCTGGGCCCTTGCGCGGGGGCTTCAGGCGCAAGGCCACCGCGTTCTGAAAGCGGCCCGTATCGCCCTGGGCAAGCGCCGAAGCACCGTCCGATATACCCTGCAAAAGGTCCTCGATCCAGTCCGCGTCTGCCTTAGCAAAGTCGCGCAAAACATAGCCGGGGACGGCGTCCTTGTGGCCCGGATGGCCCACGCCGATGCGCACGCGGCCGTAGTCCGGCCCGATGGTGCTGTGGATGGATCGCAAGCCGTTGTGTCCCGCGTGACCGCCCCCTGATTTCACGCGCAATTTGCCCGGGGCTAGGTCAATTTCGTCGTGGAACACGACGATGTTTTCTGGCGCTATTTTATAGAACTGTGCCGCCGCGCCGACCGCCTGGCCGGATCGGTTCATGAACGTGTCCGGGCGGAGTATCAGCACCTTTGCAATGCCCAGGCGGCCTTCGCTGACTTGGCCGTGGAATTTGCTGCGGAAGGGTGCGAAGCCGTTATCCTCGGCGATACGATCTACTGCGCGGAAGCCGATGTTGTGGCGGTTCCCGGAATATTTGGCCCCCGGGTTTCCCAGGCCGACGAAAAGCTGCATCGTGTACCTCTAGCTTAGAGACGCGGCCCAGAGAAGACCGCAATGGGGCAGCGCTTGTTCAGGGTTCTGGACGCCGGTCGTCCCACAGCACAACTCACAAGCCACCGGCGGCTGAGACTGGAGTGCACGCTTCTTCCGATCCGTGCGGCACGAAAAAGGGCACCCTAACAAGGGCGCCCTTGATCCTGTTTGCGTGAACAGACCCGGTTTTAGGTCGCGTCGTCTTCGCCAGCGGCTTCTTCGCCCTCTTCATCGTCCTTCTGGGACGCCAGGCCTGACGGCGGCGATACGTTGGCGATAAGGAAGTCACGGTCTAGGATCATCGGGCGCGTACCTTCGGGCAGCGTAACGTCCGAGATCGACACGTTGTCCCCGATATTGAGCCCCGATACATCCACGTCAATCTGTTCGGGGATGTTGCCAGCGGTCACCTTAAGTTCGATTTCGGTGCGGATCGCGGTCAAAACCCCGCCGTTGCGCACGCCCGGTGCATCCTCTTCGCCTACGAAGTTGACTGGCACAAAAAGGTTAACGCGGCTGGTGCGGCGTAGGCGCATCAGATCAAGGTGGGTCGGCAGGTCCTTGACAACGTCGCGTTGCACATTGCGGCAGATCACGCGCACGTCCTCGTGGCCTTCCAGCTTAAGGTTAAAGAGCGTCGACAGGAAGCGCCCCGCTTTTACCTTTTTGAACAGATCATTAAACGGTACGTTGATGGTGACAGGGTCTTCCCCGCCGCCATATACCACGCCTGGCACGAGCCCGTTTCGACGGGCTTCACGGGCGGCCCCCTTGCCTGTCCCCGTGCGCAGCGTGGCCTCGATGGTGGGCATCTCGGCCATAGCAGTATCCTTCATCAGTGATGCGGCGATCCTCCAAGGGTGTAAGCGCCGCGTGGAGGCTGCCGTATAGGCGGGCCAAGAGACGGTGTAAAGTAGTCCGTTACGCCCCTAGAGCGGGTGCCGACGCGGCCAGGTCTGGGATCGCAAGCGGGTCGCCGAAGACCGGCTATGGGTCGGTGCGCGGACCGCGTCCGAAGTTGCGGTCCATGCTGGCCGCAGCGTGTTCCAGCAGTTTGTAATAGTTTTCGAGCAGCCACAGATAGGCCGCGGTTAGGCGCGAGGCGATCATCATCTTTGGGTACCCCGTGGGGATTGCGAGCTATCGCTAAGGTAGTGATTGTTCACCTTCGGTCAACCTTTGTCGCCGAAATGGAAACAGTCGGCCGAACTCCGCTTCTCAGCTGTAGTCCGCGGGCGAATTGCCGTCCGCGGGACGGTTGATGCGGGCAGTGATCTCTTGCAGGCGCGTTAGGTTTTGCAGCGCATAAGGAAGCGCCACCGAAGCCTGCAGAAACTCGAGCGAATAGGTCACGATGGAGAATATCTCGCCCGGGGTCGCTTCGGCCCGGGTGGCCGCATACCAAAGGTTAAAGGCGAGCATCGCGATCAGCACCGCAAAGATTAGGCCGTAAACCAGACTTTCGATGTCCGACAGGCGCACCTCTTGGTGGCGCAGGCCCAGAAAATGGGCCGCAACCGCCTTTGGGCTGCCGTCGTTCAGTGCGGTGACCTGGCCCTCGGCCACGTCGTTAAGGTCCCCGTTCACGCGGAAAAAGTGCCCCGAAAAGGCCCAATAGATCAACGTCATGACGATGGCGGCGCCCCCCGCCGCTCCGGCCAGGATGGGCGAAAAGCTCAAAAGCACAATCACCGCAGCAAGCATTTGAACCACCGCCGTGGCGGTTTCCGGCGCGGTGAGTTCCAGAAAATCTACCAACTCGCGACCCATGGTGACCCGGGCGTTGGTGACGCTGACCGGTGCCGCGCCCGCTCGCGCGGCCTGGGCGCGGCCTAGTTCGGCGCGCACGGTGCCGTAGGCGCGCGTATCCCAAAGCCGACGCGCGATAGCCACCAAAAGGAGCACCGCCATCACCGCGAGAAGGTTGACAAATGATCCCGGGTCGCCGGTCAAAAGCCCGTCGATGGCGCGCCCGATCAGAAGCGGGATCAGCGCAAAAAGCACCGTCTCTACGGTCAAAAGCAGCCATGTCAGCGCGATGCGGCCCCAAAATGCCCGCAAAAGCGAGCCTAGCGATAGGTGCGCCACCGCATCAAGCATGGCGGCCCCGGTCAGACCTGGGCGACCGCGTTGGCGCTGCTAGGGGGGGTAGTGCGGGCCATCAGTTGCCCTCCCAACGACCGCGGAAATCATGGGGCACGAGCACGTTGTGGCGGCCCACGTCCGCCAGGCGCCGTTCCCCGCAAAGCGCCATGGTCGTGTCGAGTTCTTTCCACATCACATCAAGCGCCGATGTGACCCCCGCGCGGCCCATGGCGCCTAACCCGTAAACAAAGGCGCGCCCGACCATTACGCCCTTGGCGCCGAGCGCCACCGCCTTCAGGATGTCCTGGCCCGAGCGGATGCCGCCGTCCACATGTACCTCGATCTGGTCGCCAACTGCGTCCACGATATCGGGCAGCATGCGCGCGGAACTCAGCGCCCCGTCCAACTGACGGCCCCCATGGTTCGATACGATCAGGGCATCCGCTCCACTGTCGGCGGCGCGCCGGGCATCCTCCACATCGAGAATGCCTTTCAAGATCAGCGGCCCGCCCCAGCGGTCGCGGATCCAGGCGATGTCGTCCCAACTGAGCGTCGGGTCGAACTGCTCGGCCGTCCAAGCGCCCAGGTTCGACATGTCACTGACGCCCTTGGCATGGCCGATAATGTTGCGGAACTGGCGCTTGTCGGTGCGCAACATTTCCGCCCCCCAGCCCCATTTCGTGGCCAGGTCCAAGAGCACCGGCAGCGTCAGTTTTGGCGGCGCACTCAAACCGTTTTTGAGGTCTTTGTGCCGTTGGCCCAGGATTTGCAGGTCATAGGTTAGCACTAGGGCCGAACACTTCGCGGCCTTCGCCCGGTCAATCAGCCGTTCGATGAAGTCGCGGTCGCGCATCACATAAAGTTGGAACCAGAAAGGTTTGGTTGTGGCCGCGGCTACGTCTTCGATGGAACAGATTGACATGGTTGAAAGCGTGAAGGGGATGTCGAAGGCTTCGGCCGCCTGGGCGGCGAGAATTTCGCCGTCGGCGTGTTGCATCCCAAGCATCCCAATAGGCGCAAGCGACACCGGCATCGCGCGGTCTTTGCCTAGTATCGGCATGACGGTGGAGCGGTTCGTCATATCCACCGCGATCTTCTGGCGCAGACGGATTTTATCCCAGTCGGCTTCGTTGTCGCGGAAGGTCTGCTGGGTCCAACTGCCGGTTTCGGCGTAGTCGTAGAACATCTTGGGAACCCGCCGTTTATAAATGCGCTTTAGGTCCTCGATTTCGGTGATGACTGCCATGGCGATCTCCCTTCGGTGTTGGGCGCGCGGGGGTGTCGGGCCAAAGCAGCGCGCCCCAGAAATCCTAGCGGGCCATGCACCAGGGCTTCAAGGCTATTCCTCGCGCCGCCGCCGCAAGAGCCGAGCGATCGTGAACGAGGTGCGCGGCAGATAGCGGTAGCGTGTGCGCGCGCGTGTTGGGCGTACCGCCATGCGCGCGAAGCCGAACATTAAAAGCCCCACATGGGCCGCGGCGATCAGCGTGAAAAGCGCGCCCGGCCCGTAGACCGCGATAAGCATAGCCCCCAGGAAAGGGGCAAAGACCGCGCCGATTGCATAGATGAAGACAAGGCTCGCGTTGATCTCGATAATCTCGCCTGGGGTGGCGAAGTCGTTGGCGTGCGCCGCTGAAACCGAAAAGATCGGAAAGGTGGTCAAACCGAAGGCGAAAGCCATCACAAAAAGGAGCGTGTCACCCGCGCCCCCGGCCGCGGCTAATCCGGCGCAGATCATTACTGAAAGGGCCGAAAGGCCAATGAGCACCCAGCGCCGGTCATAGGTGTCCGCCAGCCAGCCCGCTGGAAATTGCCCCGCCGCCCCGCCAATAAGCACCACCGCAAGGAAGCTGCCGATCTCTGAAGGGCTCAGACCCACTGCGGCGCCGTAGACCGGTGCCACCATACGGAAGGCAGCTGTTGTTACACCAGCCACCAGCACACCCGCCGCCGCCAGGGGTGACACGATGGCCGTGCGGATCGGGTGGAGCCGCGGCGCCTCGGGCACCGTCGGCTGTCGCGCCTGGGTTAGCGCCAAAGGTAGAAGCGACGCGCAGCACAAAATGGCCAGGAGGTTGTAGGACACAAAGGCCGCGGGCTCCAAAAAGCCGATCATGAACTGCGCCACGCTGGCGGCGCCAATGTCCACCACCCGATAGAAACCCATCACGCGCCCCCGATTGGCGTTGGTCAGCTTCGACTGTAGCCAGCTTTCCACAACCGTGAAGCAGCCCGCCACGCAGAGCCCAGTCATCACCCGCATCAGCGCCCAGGCCCAGGGGTCGATCAGCATCGGGTGGGCAATGGCGCCGATGGCCCCGAAGGCGGAGAAGACCGCGAAGGCGCGGCTATGGCCGATGGCACCCATCAACCGAGGCACCCACCAGCATCCAATAAAAAAGCCCAAAAAATGGGCCGATCCCAAAAGCCCGATCTGGGTTTGGGAAAAGTCCTCTGCCAGGCCCGACAGAGCGTCGAGCGACCCCATCGCCCCGGAAGACAGTTGCAGAAACGCAATCGACAGGAAAAGCGCGGCGAATGAGATAAGAAGGCGCATCGGTCTTGGGTTTGGGGTTGTCTTGGGCGATTTTGGTCAGGTGTCGGGCAAACGCGCGCGGTGTCCACGCCCTTGGGTCACCTTGGCACGGCTCTTGATCCGGCGCAGGGCCTAAACGCGCAAAGCGGCCCTGCGTGGGGCGCATGGGTTTTGTCAAAATGGGAGGTGGGACGCGGGGCCGGTCAGCTGTCTGCGGCAGTCAACGCCCGCGCCATGGTGTCAAGCACGCCGTTCACAAGCCCCGGTTCTTTGCCCTCGGGAAAGAAAGCCTTTGCCACCTCCACAAATTCCGAAATGACGACCTTGACCGGGGTTTCGCTTAGGGTCAGTTCGGCCCCGCCTGCGCGGAACAGCGCGCGCAGCACCGGGTCAATGCGCGCGATGGGCCAGCGGTCCACCAAAGCGGCGTTGGTGGCCTGATCAATGCGGGCCTGGTGGTTGACCGCCTCGGCGATGAGCGCCGCAAACAGGTCCACATGGCCGTCGACCCATTCCACGCCGCCTTCGTCTTCGGCGCCAAAGCGGTGCGCTAAAAATTCGGCTCGCACCGCGTCAAGCGACTGGTCCCCGGCCTCCATCTGGAAAAGCGCCTGCACGGCGTAAAGCCGCGCCGCTGATTTGGCCGCGCGCCCGGCAGTCATGCCCGTTTCGTACCCGCGTCGGCCATGCGGATGTTTTCGGAGGCGGGTTTGAAGCCGATACCCTTTGGGCCCGACACAAAACGCCTAGAAAGCGCAATCAGGTGCAGCGCGGCCTCGGCGGCGCTGCCGCCTTTGTTCTGGCCCGCCGGGTCGGCGCGCACCACCGCTTGGTCGCGGTTTTCCACTGTCAGGATGCCGTTGCCGATGCAGGTGCCGTTCAGCCCTAGCATGCTGAGCGCGCGGCTGCTGTCATTGCAGACGGTGTCGTAGTGTGTTGTCTCGCCGCGGATCACACAGCCGAGCGCCACAAACCCATCGTAGCGGTCCGCCCGGAGCGCCAGGCGAATGGCCGTTGGCACTTCGAGCGCGCCTGGCACCTCCACCAAATCGTGGGTGGCGCTTGCGGCCTCGATGGCTGCGATGGCGCCCGTCACCAAATCGTCGGCGATATCTTTGTAGTAGGGTGCCACCACGATCAGGATCCGGGGAGCGTTTTCGTCAAACTGGGGGGGCTCCAGGGTGTGATGTGTTTCCGATCCGGCCATGGCTTAGACCTCCGAAATAGGCCGCGTGCCCACCACCCGCAGGCCATAG
>JBCCMR010000179.1:0-7001 GCA_039026255.1 Pseudomonadota bacterium | reverse complement strand
GGCCAACAGACTCGGGAATGAACCAGAATTTATCGACACATTCTCAGATTCCCACGAAAGGTCTTTCCGAAATAATCGAGTTATAATAAATTATATATCTGATTTTATAATATTTTATTCTACAGTTGCAGTATGCAGAAACCGGTTCCAGGGTCGCCCACCATTTTCTGACGTAATTCAAAATCCAAGATTTTTCGGGTGGATAATGCTCTGATAGGCCGATTTTCGGCGCTTTGGGAGGCACATTCCGTACCGGCACGCAGACAAAGCCGAGAACTCTGCTCGCTGAGCGAGGCCGGCACTTCTACCAGCGCACGGTGCCGCAGCACCTTTAAAGAGCCTTATGCCGTTAGAAGTGGCGCGCGCCCTTGAGGGCCGACTTCGATGGGGCTTGCGACCGCTTGCCCGAAACTCTCAGCGAGCACAACGCCTTAGCTGCGAAGCCGAAAGACCTCTACGCAAATCAGGGTGCCAAGACTAAGTGTTTGATCTTCTCGCGCACCGGTTCGGGACCACGGTTCCAGACGCGAGGTGGCCTTGGGCTGCGACCCTCAAGCGCTTTGGGACAGCCGGCCAGGTGGCGATCGTACCAGCAATCGAGCGTCGTCCTGGGAGTGCCGAGCTGAAAACAAAGTCAGACCTCACTCGTCGCTCGTCAACAAAACACCCGCGGAGGCGCGCCAGACGCTTTAGCAATTTGCGGGCTCCGTGCCCGGCGCGTGTGCCCAAACCAACGACGAAGACTATGAAAACCAAACCCGCAAATTCTCGGTACGAAAGAAGGAACATCGGGGGCAAGTCACAGTCGGCAAAAACCACAAGTCCCATGCTGTTACGGTCAGGGGCGCAGAATAAGCCGGTCGCCGCGGAAGGTGATCTCTGAAAAACGGTTGAGGTAGGTCATCCCCAGCAGCGATTGGAAAAGTGGGCCACCGTTAACCGTCGCTCGCACGCGGGTGTGGGTCAAATCTCCCAGGCGCACCTCATCGAGCACAACCGACGCGGTGCTCACGGTGCCGTTTGCTGTTTGCGCGCGACCCAAGAAGACCAGGTTGTCAGGATCCAGTCCGATGCGCCGGGCATCGTCTTGGGTTAGCACTATCTGCGTGGCGCCCGTGTCCACGATAAAGTCCACCGGCGTGCCGTTGATGGTGAGCGTCATGTGAAAGTGGCCGTCGCCCCGGCGGACCAGTTCATAACTGTCGCCGTTGGCCACGGCGCGCCCAGTGAATAACTGCTGCTCCAGGGTGTCAGAAAACCCATAAAGCACAATCACGCCGCCGAAAATCAGACCCCAGATTGCCGCCTGTTGCACCGTCTGGCGAAGTTGCCGCCGGCGGCTGAATAGGAAAGCGCCCCCCACCCCAAGAAGGAGTAACAAAAGGTAAAGAAAATAGGCGGTCTCATCACCGCTCATACCAAGCCCAATCCTTGCAATCCGTCCACAACAAACTGGACCGCCAGTGCTGCCAGCAAAAGACCTAGCACCCGTGTTACAACCGTCACCCCGATGCGACCCAAGAGCCGTTTAACCGGCGTCGCCAGCAAGAAAAGGCAAAGGCAAAGCGCCAGCACCAGCCCCGTCGCCCCGAGAGCCACAATTGTTGCGGCCACGCGGTCATCCCCCGCCCCGGCCACTAGGATCACCGCGGCGATAGCCCCCGGGCCTGCGATAAGCGGGATCGCCAGGGGAAAGACCGACGGGTCGGGGCGATCCTCGGCGGATTGCTCCTCGCGGCGCTGGGCGCGCTTAGCGAACAGCATTTCCACCGCTGTCAAAAACAGGAGCAGTCCTCCGGATATGCGGAATGCGGGCATCGAAATGCCGATACCGCGCAGGATCACGTCGCCTGCAAGCGTAAAGATACAGAGGATAAGCGCGGCAATGAGTGTAGCGCGCAGGGCTATGGCGCGCCGTTCTACGGCGGTGTTGTCCGCGGTTAGCGCGATAAAGAACGGCAAAAGACCCACCGGGTCGATGACCAGAAAAAGCGTTACCGTGGCAGTCACAAACACGTCTAACATGGGCTCTCCCCGCCTTGCGCTTCTGGGGTGCGATATCCCTGGGCGCCAATACTGGCAAGCCTTGTGCCCAGTGCCTAGCCGCCGCTGCGCACCCGACCCAGGGCGCGCAGGCCCAGAACCACGCAGATGATGGCGATCATAGGGGTCACGGCAAAGGCGGTGAAAAGGTCGACAACTGCTTGGCTGCCCTTGCAAGGGTTTTCAGCGCAGCGGCTAAGCACATCAATTGCCAGCCAGACGCACCAGATGAGCGACCCACCATAAAGCGCCAAAGCAAAGAGCGGCCCTGCAAAACGCCCCAGCGCCCAGCCCAGTCCCAGGATCACCGCCAGCGCTAGCGCACCGAAAAGAAGTGGCGCCAAAAAAAGCCCGGCCACTAGCGGGCGCCCCAAATGGCGGTCGTAGAGGTTTGTTTGGAGGCATGGGGCATAGGTAGGACTTTCAGCGGGTGTCTTATGGCCGGTCTCGTGGATCACGCCATGTGCAGCTTGCGACAGATACATTTCCCGCGCATATGGTCAATGTGCGGCAATTTTCGCCGCGGCGGCGAAGGGGCGCGCGACCATGGCAGATCCAATTCTAGCACCGGAAGATACGCCCCAGTCGCGGCCTGATGGGGTGGCCGATGGGGGTGCGCCGCCAGCGCTTTCCCTTGGGTCGACTGCGGCGGCGCCAGGCCCCGGTGACGGCGCGGCTGCGGCCCTTAAGCCAGCGACAAAGCCCCAGTTCACCCGCATCCAACGTGAAAAGCGCGCAGCCATATTTGATGCCGCGCTGGATGCATTTGCCGAATACGGTCTCGATGGGGCGACGCTCGATCAGATTGCCCGGGGGGCCGGGCTATCAAAGCCGAACGTGATCTACTATTTCGATAGCAAGGTTGCCATCTACACGGAGCTTTTGGAAAGCCTTCTAGATGTCTGGCTTGCGCCGCTTGTGGCCCTGGGCGACGGGCCTGATCCGGTGGCGGAGTTCTTGGCCTACGTGGACCGCAAGCTGGAGATGTCGCGCACACACCCGCGCGAAAGTCGACTTTTCGCGCGCGAGGTGTTGCACGGCGCGCCTCATATTGGCGCCGGTTTATCCGGGGGCCTTAAGGACCTAGTTGATGCAAAGGCCGCCATTATCGATGGCTGGGTTTCTGCTGGCCAGGTGGCCCCAGTTGATGCGCACCACCTAATCTTTTCGGTCTGGGCCACAACCCAGCACTACGCTGATTTCGACGTGCAGGTGCAGGCAGTGTTGGGCCCCCGGGCGGGCAACCGGTTCGAGGACGCAGCGCGCCAATTGGCGGCCATGTACCGCGCTACGCTTACCCCCGACGGGGCAGCGAAGGGTGCGTCTGATCCCCTGGACAGTCCGGCCTAAGCTGTCCCCTTGGCCCCCCGCCCGCGTCTGCCTGCTGCCCTGCGGCCGCCCGCTGCCTGGATCGTCGCCCACTGGCAGCTTTTAGCAATTACCGCGGTTATCTGGCTTTTCTGGTGGACCGAAGCCGCCTGGCCTTTCCGCATGATGGTGGTGCTATTCCACGAATTGAGCCATGGCGCAGCGGCGCTGATCACCGGCGGCGAGATTGTGACTTTCGAACTGTCCAGCCGCGAAGGCGGGGTGATCTGGACCCGTGGCGGGTCTGGTTTTTGGATTGCAAGCGCGGGCTATCTTGGGTCGCTGCTAACGGGCGTGGCGCTTTTTGCCGGGGCTGTTCGCAGCACTTGGGACCGACCGATCCTTGCCGGGCTTGCCCTGGTAATCGGTGGTGCCGCGCTCTTTTATACGCGGGACGGGTTCACGCTGGCCTATTGCGGGGCGGTCGCGGTGGTTTTGGGTGCGGTGGCGCTGGTTTTGCCCGCGCTTTGGTCGGACCTTGTGCTGCGGGTGATCGGGCTTTCGTCGATGCTTTATGTGCCCTGGGATATCTACGACGACACCATCCGCCCGAAGCCCGGCGGCGGCATGTCCGACGCCGCAGCAATCGCCGCCCAAAGCATCGGCACCGAAGCGATTTGGGGTTGGCTTTGGATTGCGTTGGCGGGGCTGGTAATCCTGGCCTGCTTGCGCTGGGGTCTTGGCCCAAACAGCAACCTCTTCGGCTGGCCGCGCCGGGCCTTTGCGCGTCGCTAAGATTGGCAGAGCTTGATCCGACGGCCGCCCCAGGGAAGACTGCGGCCATGGACGCGCAAAAAGTCATCCTGATCCTTGCCGATAATCAGCAGGCCGCAACCCTTGGTGTTTACGGCAACCACGAAGCCCGCACGCCCCACCTAGATGCTTTGGCGGGCGACGGGATGACTTTCACCCACGCTTTTTGCGCCAACGCATATTGCAGCCCGTGCCGGGCCAGCGTGCTAACCGGGCTCATGCCGTCGGGCCACGGGGTGCATTCTTGGATTGACGACCGCACGCCCGAGGATTGGCCCCATGATTGGCATGCCCTGCGCGGACTCGACACGCTGCCCGAACGCCTGCGCGCGGCGGGATATGCCACGGGTATCTTCGGCAAATACCACCTAGGTGTGACCGACACGGTGGGTCCGGGTTGGGATCAATGGTGCGTCATGGCGGACGGCCACGTGCGCAGTTTCAACGACAACGCTATTACCGAAAACGGCTACCGGCTCGACCGGTCAGGCCACGCGGTCGAAATCTTCACGGATCGGGCCCTGGCTTGGCTTTCGGGGGATGGGCCGCGGTTTGCCTATGTGCCGTTCCCGGCGCCTTACGGCCATTGGCCTGCCACGCGTGACACCCGAAACCTGCCCACGCTGGCCGATTTTTCTGACTGCCCCCTGAATACGGTGCCGCGCCTAGGGCTTAGCCCCGAGGCCGTCGCCCACTACGACCGTATCAAGGACCAAAGCGGCGGCGGGCTAGACTTTTCAATGCTGCTCAGCGCGCCGAACGATGTGGCCACCCTGCGCAATTATTACGCCCAGATTTCACTCATTGATCGGGCGGTTGGGCGTATGCGCGCTGCACATCCCGATGCTGTGATCATCTATTGTGCTGACCATGGGCTTTCCCTGGGCCATCACGGATTTTGGGGCCACGGCGGGGCGACATACCCGTCGAACCTGCACCGGGCTGCCCACTCGGTGCCCCTGATCGCTGCCGGTCCGGGCGTGGTGCGGGGCCAAAGCGACGATATGGTCGGGACGACGGACCTTTATGCCACGCTTCTGGACATCTGCGGGGCAGGGGGCGCGGGCGAACGGCCAAGCCGATCGCTTTGGCCGCGTCTAACCGGCACCGCGCCGCCGCTCGGAGCCTTTGACACCGTCATTTCTGAGCAGGAGGAGACCCGTGTTTTGCGCACCAAGGACTGGGTGTTTTTCCGGCGCTTTCGGGCGCTCGGCTCACCCGATCTGCCGGATGCGCTTTACGATCTGCGGTCTGATCCGGATGAAACAGTCAATTTGGCCGCTGATCCCGCCCAGGCGGAACGCGTGGCAGATTTCTGCGGTCAGATAGACGACTTCTTTGCCCGCCACGCCAGGGCCGAGTTTGACCTCTGGCGCGGGGGCTGCGCGGTGCAAAACAGCATGATCCCCGAGTTCTGGCGCGATGTCTGGGGCCCGGGTTGGGGGCCGGTCTACCATCGGACCGACGCGCCCCGGCCCGCCCCCTAGCGCCCCGCGTGTGGGGCGCGGCAGGTTTTCCCACCGCGCCCTATTAACCGGTTAGCGAAAGGTTGCGCGCGCGCGGCGCCGCGCGTCAGTCCACCAGTTCGAACCGGTCGTTCATCATCACTTTGGTCCAGGCAGCCACGAAGTCGCGGGCAAATTTGGGGCCCGCGTCGTCGCAGCCATAGACCTCAGAGATTGCGCGCAACTGGCTGTTGGAGCCGAAGACCAGGTCAACCTGCGTTGCTGTGTAGCGCACATCGCCGGTGGCGCGGTCTTTGCCTTCGTAGGTCGTGGTGCCCTCCATGGCCACCCATTCGAGCGTGCGGTCAAGAACCGTGTCGAAGAAGACGGTCGACAGCTGGTCCATTTCCGCCCCAAAGACCCCGTGGGCTGTGTCGCCGGTGTTGGCGCCGAGGGCGCGCATTCCGCCCAGAAGTACCGTCATTTCCGGCGCCGTTAGGCCCAGCATCTGCGCCCGGTCGACCAAAAGCTCCGACGGCTGGCGCATCTGACCGGCGGCCATGTAGTTGCGGAACCCGTCTGCCTTCGGCTCCAGCACAGCAAAGCTTTCGGCGTCGGTCATGGCGTCGGTGGCGTCCGTGCGGCCCGGCGTGAACGGGGCTGCTACCGCGTTGCCCCCGTTGGCGGTGGCCCTTTCCACGGCCGCGGTCCCGGCAAGCACGATCAGATCGGCAATCGACACCTTTTTGGGCGCCTGCGCGCTGTCGAAGTCGGCTTTGATTTCGGCAAGCGTCGCCAGCACTGCCGTAAGTTCGGCCGGGTCGTTCACGGCCCACTCTTTTTGCGGGTCAAGCGCCACGCGCGCGCCATTTGCGCCGCCACGCTTATCGGTGTCCCGGTAGCTGGCTGCGGACGCCCAAGCGGCTTTCACCAATGCTGTCAGGCTGTGATCACTGGCCAAGATCGTCTCTTTCAGCGATGCCACATCGGCGTCATCCACAAGTGGGTGGTCAACCGCTGGCACCGGGTCCTGCCAAAGGAGCGGCTCCTTCGGCACTTCGGCGCCAAGCCCGCGGCAATGGGGTCCCATGTCCCGGTGGGTCAGCTTGAACCAAGCCCTGGCAAACGCATCCGCAAATAGATCGGGATCAGCGTGGAAGCGCCGAGCGATCTTTTCGTAGGACGGGTCCGTGCGCAGGGCCAGGTCCGTGGTGAACATGATGGGCTGGTGGCGCCGCTCCGGGTTGTGGGCGTCGGGCACCGCGTCCGAGGCTGCGCCGCCCGCGGGAACAAACTGGATTGCCCCGGCGGGGCTGGTGGTCTGTTCCCATTCGTGCCCGAAGAGCGTGTCCAGGTAGGAGCTGTCCCATTTTATGGGCGTGGGCGTCCAGG
>JBCCMR010000178.1:0-7001 GCA_039026255.1 Pseudomonadota bacterium | reverse complement strand
TCGAACCCCTCTTCGTCCGACCACAGATCGCTGCCGATCACCCGAAACCGCGGTTCCTTGGTGACCGGGTCGATCTCGATCCGCTCAATGGCGCCAGGTGCCGCCCGCTGGCCGGAACTGATCTGCGCACCCTCGAACGCGGGGCCCGTAGGTGACGAACAGGCCAGCACCTGCTGGCGGTTGCCCAAAAGGATTTCGGCGTTGGTGCCCACGTCAACCACCAGCACCAAGTCCTCGGATTTGTCCGGCGCCTCGGAGAGCGCCACGGCCGCGGCATCCGCGCCCACGTGTCCCGCGATACAGGGCAAAATGTAGACCCGCGCCGCCGGGTGCAGGTTCAGGTCCAGCTCAATCGCCCGCAGGGCCAGGCTGTCCGCAGTAGCAAGAGCAAAGGGCGCCTGGCCCAACTCAAACGGGTCGATCCCCAAAAAGAGGTGGTGCATCACCGGGTTACAGACGAAAACCGCATCGAGGATCAGGTTGCGATCGATCTCCGCTTCTGCTGACAGGTTCACAAAAAGCGCGTTCATCCCTTCACGCACAGCGGCGGTCATTTCTTCTTGCCCCCGCGGGTTCATCATCGCGTAGCTAACCCGGCTCATCAGGTCTTCGCCAAATCGGATTTGCGGGTTCATAAGGCCAGAGGACGCAATCACTTCGCCGGTCTGCAGGTCACAGAGGTGTGCCGCAATGGTGGTCGAACCCAGGTCAACAGCCACCCCGTAGATTGTTCCATCATAGAAACCGGGCCAGATGGCCATCACCCGCGGATGAAATGTGTCGTCGCCCATGTGCACAGCGCAGGTGACCTTCCAATTACCCTGGCGCAGGATGGGTTGTAGCATCTGAAGAATGCGCAGGTCGGCCTCTAACTCCGGCAGGTCCCACTGGGCCTGGAGCGCTTTCACCAGCCGTTCCAGATCGCCTGAGGGTTCGTGCATATCCGGCTGCTCTACGTCCACGTAGAAAAGCCGGGTGGAGGGGTTCATCGTAATATCGCGCTGCTCAGCCCGCTTGCGCACCACCTGGCGGTGCACTTGGCTTTCGGCGGGCACGTCCACGACCACGTCACCCATGACCTGGGTCTGACAGCCCAGGCGCCGCCCGGCGGCCATGCCGCGGCGGGCTTTGAAGCGTTCTTCGACGGCGTTCACATCGCTGAGCGCGCAGTCGTGCACCGTAACCCCGTGTTTTGGAAACTGCCCGTAAGACGGTGTCACCTGGCATTTGGAGCAGATGCCCCGCCCCCCGCAGACGCTGTCAAGGTCCACGCCTAGGCTGCGTGCCGCCTGCAAAAGAGGCGTGCCCACCGGAAAGCGCCCGCGCTTCCCCGAGGGCGTAAAGATGACCAGCGGGTCTGCGTCGCTCATGTCGGGTTCCACACCGTTTAGCTGGCCTGACCCTAGGCCTCAGCGGGGTCGGACGAAAGCGCAAGGGCGTCATAAAGTTGTTTACAAACGACCATGTTAGCGGGCGCGATGCCAGCCCGAGATAACCGCCGAAGACAACGGCTAGCGTTGGCCGCCTGCGCCGGGCGCGAGGCGGCCAACGGTCAGGGTCAGAAGATAAAGTCGTCGGACCCTATCTGCCCGCCGGCGCCGACAAGGATGATCTCGCCTCCGGCGAACTGCACCACGGCGTTAGCGCCCGAGTTCTCGATCTCCACATCCGCGAAGGTCACGCCCGAGATGCGCACGCGGATCATGTCGGTGCCGTCCTCAAAGTCGGTGATCACGTCAGAGCCGAAGGCCATGTCGCGGAACAGGAACATGTCGGAGCCGTTGCCGCCGGTCATGACGTCGTCGCCCGTGCCGCCGTTTATGCGGTCCGCACCGTTGTCGCCAATGACAATATCGTTGTCGTTGCCGCCCGCCAGGCGGTCTGCACCGAAGCCGCCTTCGATCCGGTCTTCGCCGTCGCCGCCGAGGACCCGGTCGTTATTGGCACCGCCGTTGAGCGTATCGTCACCCGAGCCGCCGAACACTACGTCGTCGTTGTTGGACCCGTCGAGGATGTCGTCCCCACCCTGGCCGCGCAGGACATCGTTCCCCGCCGATCCGTCGATGCTGTCTTCGTTTGACCCGCCAGTGATCACGTCATCGCCGCCATCCCCGTCAATGACCTGAAGACGCCCGGCCTGGTTCGATCCACCAAAGATCAGGTCGTCGCCGTCGCCCCCGAAAATCTGGTCACTGGCGCCGCCTCCGAAGATGGTGTCGCCGTCGCTTGAGCCGGTAATCAGGTCGTTGCCGCCAAAGGCCTCTAAGAATCCGCCGGTAGCCATGGTCACGACGTCATTGTAATCGCTGCCCTGGCCGCTAATCACGAAAAAAGGTTGGTCGCTGTTAGTTTCCTTGTTCATCGCTAAGAAGCCACCGCCGCCTAAGGGTGCTATGGCTGCGGTTGCAAAGTCACGATCTCCAAAGCCGATCAGTTCGGGATCGCCCAAAAGCGTCCCGTCCGGAGCCAGGTATTGGACGTAGAGGTCGTTTCTATCAAAGATGCCGTCCGGAAAATCCGCGAACGTGATCGCCAGTCTCCCGTCATCGAGTAAGCTCATAGCGCCATATGCCTGTAGACCGGGAAATGCGGCGCCGATTTTTACGGGTGCGACCACTTCATTTCCATCAGGGTCAATTACCCGAAAGAAGATGTCAGCATCAGACGACAATGGACCGCTGGTTTGTCGCAAGTAGCCAATATTTCCGCCAGGTAGCAAAATCGGATCGTCGAAAACCCGTGTTACGAAGTTTTCTATTGGCCCGCTTTTAAGCCGCACTTCGCCGCCGATTTTTGAGCCGGTAGCGCTAAACCGCTGGTAAAATGTTTCTATGTGTGTCGCGCTTGGGTCCAAATGATCGGATCCCCAAAAGACTCCGAAGCCACCGTCATCTAGCGCGACAATCCTACCCGTTAATTGCAAGTCTGCTGTTGAAGTCGGTACCGCAATTTCGGTTCCAACAGGGCCGCCGAAGCGGTTGAATACCTGAAGAAAAACACCGTCGCTTGTGTCTGGGTCCTGCTGATTCCCGTCCATTACGACCACAAGATTGCCGTTCTTCAACTCCACTAAATTAGGATTGCTTTGCCGAATTGAGCTTGTGGGGTTGATCACGGTTTCGCTGATGACCTGGTTCAGGTCCGCGTCAAAAGTCTGGAACGTTACCTCTTGACCGGATCCGACATTGCCCGCCTCTGGTCGGGTAAAAACGATGCCAAAACCACCGTCAGCAAAGGCTTCTACGCTTATCTCACCGATAAAACTACCTGGTGGTGATACTGTGTCGACGATGCGTTCCGGTCCGATGAAGGCTCCGGTCTCGCTTACTTGCCGCATTACAACTCGCTGCAAGTTGCCGGTCTCGAATAGTGTCACAATAATAACCGTTCCGTCGACCAAGCGAACGGTATCAACCGCTAAGAGTTCGTTGATAGCGCTCGAGAAGGTTGACGTGAAATCAATAGGTTGGGTTGTCATAAGTCTTGGTCCTGATTTGGTGTATGGTATTTGGCGGCTGCGCGTCACTCAGTGGTTTGAAATTGGATGTGAGCTAGACCCAGGGTTGGAAAATATCCACCATGGCGGTCCGCAATAGATGCAACAGAAAGTGACGCCCCTTGCTGTCAACAGGGTAAACAGCTTTCAAGCTGAGTGCATGCAAAAATTACCCAAATTTGGGTCGAAAGGGCGCACCTTTTCGGGAGCGGGGCCTCCTGTGAAGTCTAAGAGTGGTTTGCGAGGGCTTGATTTGGGTTAGGCCCGGCGGCGGCGGCCACCTGTGCGGCGGCCGCGGGCGCCTTCACCCCCCGTTGCGGCGGGTTTGTTGAAGTCGATCCAGGCCGCGCCGCCTTCGTCGTTGTTGGTCAGGAAGTTGGCGGCGCGGATGGCCTCCATTTCTTTGCCCGGGCGCGGTTTTGTGGAACCCAGGCCGAACATTTGACAGAAGGCTTCGTCGTCCATGCCGTCGGGCAAGACGATCCCGGCGGCGGCTACCTCGGCGCGTTTTTCGGCGATCTTGGTGGGGCCCACGGGCAACGCCACGGGGTTCATAATAGCGCTTGTCATGCCGGTTGCCATGGCCATGGGCAAGAAGGCGTTGTTGATCCCGTGCCGGTTGGGCAGCCCGAAGCTGATGTTGGAAGCGCCGCAGGTGGTGTTCACGCCCAGTTCGTCGCGCAGCCGCCGCACCAGCGTAAAAACCTGGAGCCCTGCCGTGCCCATGGCGCCTACGGGCATCACCAACGGGTCCACCACGATGTCATGGGCTGGGATGCCAAAATCCGCCGCGCGCTCCACGATCTTTTTGGCCACCGCAAAGCGCACGTCGGGGTCCTCAGATATGCCTGTGTCGTCGTTTGAGATCGCCACCACGGGGACGTTGTATTTTTTGACCAGGGGTAGGATGGTTTCAAGCCGCTCTTCCTCGCCGGTGACGGAATTGAGAAGCGGGCGCCCCTTGGCTGCGGAAAGCCCGTTTTCAAGCGCCCCTGGCACGGAACTGTCGATGCAGAGGGGCAGATCACAGACCGCCTGCACCACCTCGACAAGTTGCTTCATAAGAGCGGGCTCAACGAAATTGTTGTCCGCATACCGGGGATCTTCGGCCATTTTGTTGGAAAAGACGGCGCCCGAGTTGATGTCGAGCACCGTGGCCCCCGCGGCAGCCTGGGCTACTGCGTCGGCTTCCACACGCGAAAAATCGCCTGCCTCAAGTTCGGCATTGAGCACTTTGCGGCCGGTCGGATTGATCCGTTCGCCGATCACGCAGAAGGGTTCGTCAAAACCGATAATGGCGGTTTTGGTCTGAGATTCGACAATAGTACGTGTCACGGGGGGCGTTGCCTTCTGTGGTCTTGCGCTGCGGTAGGGGCGTTATTCGGCGGCCACGGGGACGGTGCTCGCCCCGCCGTGGTCGATGGCCCAGGCGGCGCAGGTCTTGATCCCGCCAAGGGGGAAGAAATGCACCTGGGCGATGTTGAAGTCTGGGTTTTTGGCCTTGTGGTCGGCCAGGTCGCTTAGGATTTCGGTGGGCTCGAAGGGCAAAAGCAGCTTCGAGACGTCTTTTGCGCGCCGCTGGAGCACGCGCAGCGATGGTCCGACCCCGCAAGCCATGGCAAACTTAATCATGGTCTGAAGCTTCGCAGGCCCAGCGATGCCGATATGCACGGGCAAATCAATCCCACGGGCCACCAGGCTGTCGGCCCAGTCTATCACCGGACCCGCCTCAAAGGCGAACTGGGTGGCCAGCGCCATTTGCGCGTCGGTGCGCTTGGAAAACTCTTGTTTCCAGGACAGGGCAGCGTCCACGTTTTTGCGTCCACCGTCGGGGTCGATATCGAGATTTGGTTCCGGGTGTCCGGCCACGTGGAGGTGGGTGAAGCCCGCTTTGTCGAAAAGCCCGGTTTCGAGAAGCTGCATGGAACTGTTGAAATCGCCTATTGGCGTGGTCACCCCGCCCGCCAACAAGAGCGCCTGGTCCACGCCGGCCTCACCCTCGTAGCGGGCGATCCAGTCGCCGAGGGTTGCCGCATCCCGGATAATCCGCGCTGGGAAGTGGGGCATGACCGGGAAGCCTTCGTCGCGCAGTCGCGCCGCGGTGCGTACCATGTCATCGATGGGCGTACCTTCGATATGGGCGATATAGACCCGGGTACCCGCAGGCAAAAGCGCGCGGAAATTGTCGACTTTTTCGGCGGTGCGGGGCATCACCTCGATGGAGTAGCCCTTTAGAAAGCTCTCCAGGTGGGGGCTGGCCTCGGCGGCCGCGGTCTTACCGAAATTTAGAAGTGCCATTTGTATCCCCTTTCAGACCCCCGGCGGAGGCTCTGCGTTTTAGGCCCAGCCGTCGTTGGCGATAAGCTTTTTGATGCGCTCGCGGTCGTATTCGCGGTCGAGCCGGTCCGCCTCCGCCTTGGCGACATCGGCCTGATCACCTTCGACTGCATAGGGCGCAGCCTTGCGCCATTCGGCTAGGTAGGCATCGGTGTCAGAGGCGCCGACCTTCATGGCCGCCCGGTCGATAGCCTGCTCAAACCGCTCGGGCAGTTGCACCTTGGCCCCGCGGCGACCTTTGCCGACGATAACCTGGGCGGGTATATCGCGCCAATAGACGATGGTCACGTCGGGCATGGGTCAGGCTCCGCAGCGGGATGGGTGTCAGTTTCCCGTGCCTAGGCGCTTTGTGTCCCCGTCAACATACGGTTTTCGACACCCGCCGGATGGATTGCGACAGCGCGGAAAAAAGCTGGTCTAGACGTGCTGGCCGCCGTTGATTTCGATTTCGGTGCCGGTGATGTAGCTCGACTGATTTGAGCAGAGGTAAAAGATCGCGTCGGCAACTTCGGACGGCAGCCCAAGCCTGCGCTGTGGGATCTCTGCGATCAGATCCTCGGTGCCCGGAGATAAGATATCGGTCTCAATTTCGCCCGGGGCGATGGCATTCACACGCACGCCCAGGGGCCCGAAATCATGGGCCATTTCCCGCGTGAGAGCAGCCAGCGCGGCCTTTGATGTGGCGTAAGCGGCACCCGCGAAGGGGTGCACCCGGTAGCCTGCGATGGAGGTCACGTTCACGATGGCGCCTTGGGCGGCGGTAAGTTCATCTTTTAGCGCCCGGGCCAAGACAATCGATGCGAAGAAGTTGACGTGAAAGACATTACCCCAATCGCGAAGGTCCGTTGTCAAAGTATCAAGACGCGCCCCGCTTTCGCCCTTTGGCGAGATACCAGCGTTATTGACCAGCGCATCAAGTTGCCCGCCGATGCGCCCACGCAATTCATCGGCGGCGCGCATGGTGTCGCGTGGGTCACCTAGATCGACCTGCAAATGGTTCTCGCGCCCCCCTGGCCAGGGGCAGTTTTCCGGGAAAGCGTGGCGCGAGCAGGTGATGACCCGCCAACCGGCGGCAGCAAAACGTTTTACGGTTGCATGTCCAATGCCACGCGACGCGCCGGTTAAAAGCAGGATGGGTTGATCGGGAAGCGTCAAGGCCGCAACCTCC
>JBCCMR010000177.1:0-7120 GCA_039026255.1 Pseudomonadota bacterium | reverse complement strand
TTGGTGACAAGCCCACCTGCCTCAAGGCCGCGAGACATGCCGTATGCTTGGAAAAGCGCCAGCACGACCGTTCCGTAGCGGGTGTATTGGTTGATCTTCTTGCGTCCCTGCTCGCCCTCTTTCTTAAGCTGTTCCAGCGCAGGCACCATGGCCGTAAGAAGCTGCACAATGATCGAGGCGCTGATGTATGGCATGATGCCCAGGGCAAAGATCGCCATCCGGCCGATCGCTCCACCCGAAAACATATCGAGCATACCGCCAACGCCCTGCTGGGCGCCCTCGACAAATTCCCGCAGGGCGACTGCGTCAATGCCGGGCACTGGGATAAACGTCCCCACCCGGTAGACGATCAAAAGACCCAGCGCGAATAGGATACGCGATTGGAGTTCTTTGGCTTTGCCGAAGGCGGACCACGATAGGTTTGCCGCCATCTGTTCTGCAGCAGATGCCATGAAGTCTCCCTTTCATTGCGACGCCGCAGCCGGCGCAAGGCGCGGGCGCGGCGCCAAATGTTGTCCGTCAGAAATAGGCATGGGCCCAGGGGCCCACAACCCTCATTCCGACGGGGCGTCTTCTTTTGCCGCGGACGTGACCGTCAGTGTGCCGCCCGCTTTGGCAACCGCATCCACCGCAGCACCTGACGCGCCGGTGACCGACAGCGTAACCCCGGCCGTAATACCGCCCTTGGCCAATACGCGAATGCCGTCGCGCTTGCGCCTTACTAAGCCCGACGCCACCAAGGCGTCTTCGTCGATGGGTTGGCCCGCATCGAGCTTGCCTGCGTCAACGAATTTCTGGATGAGCCCCAGATTGACCACCGCAAACTCCTTGCGGTTGGGCTTGTTGAAGCCGCGCTTGGGTAGCCGCTGATAAAGCGGCATCTGGCCACCCTCGTAGCCCGCAATGGCCACACCGGAACGGCTTTTTTGACCTTTGATACCCCGCCCGGCGGTTTTACCTGTGCCCGAGCCGGGGCCGCGGCCAACGCGCTTACGAGGTTTTGTTGCACCGGGATTGTCCCGCAGTTCGTGCAGTTTCATATCGCTTCTCCTGTTGTGCCGGATGCGCCCCCGTGAAAAGCGAAACCTGAGGCGACCTCGGCGTGGATGCGGGCTCCTAGGCCCACCGCGTGCATATACCGAGCACCGGGCACGGGCGCAAGCATCGAAGGGATAACCCTTGGCAAGGGGCGCGGGTGGGCCATGTCCTGGGTCATGGTTACTCTCCCCTACCGCCAGGCTTGCCAGTCTATAGCGCTGACCGCTGCAATGGCGTTGCCGCTCCAGGCACAGGCCTACACCGGATGCACCACCGATGCGATGCTGGTTTTCGACGGCTCTGCGTCCATGTCCGAGATCAGCTTTGATGTGGCCGATGCCACCCGCATCGAAGACAGCCGCCGGGCCATCGCGCGCATCATGCCCCAGGTCGAAGACTTTCGCCGCATCGGGCTGATCACCTACGGGCCAGGAGGCAACGACAGTTGCACTGGGATCGCTGCCCATTTCGCCCCGCGCGACCGGGCAGCGCTGGCGGTCACCGCCGAGGTGCAGGCGCTTGTCCCCGCGGGGCTGACGCCGCTTTCTGCAGCGGTGGAAGAGGCCGCACGGATACTGGACTATCGACGCGCGCCCGGGGTTGTGGTTCTGGTCACCGACGGGAATGAAACCTGCGGCGGGCGCCCCTGCACCCTAGGCGCCGCACTAGCCCGAGACGGGGCAGACCTGACTGTCCATGTGATAGGCTTTAAGGTCGTCAGCGACTTTTTCACCTGGAATAACCCCGAAGCGAAAGAGGTCGCGCAGGGCGAGACCGTCGCCCGGTGCCTGGCTGACCAGACCGGCGGCAGGTTCGTGGACACCGACACGGTGGATGAACTGGTCGAGGCCCTGCGCTCAACGCTAGGCTGTCCGGTCATTGGCCAAGAGAGCGGGCGACGCGCGGGCGATCAGCCGTCGTAGCTTCCGTCTTTGTCGTGGGTTTCACCACCCGTAAGCGCCGGGGTAAAAACGCAGACCACGCGCATATCGGTGCGGGCTCGGATCATGTGCGGCTCGTGATTGTCGAGAGTGTAGATCGTGCCGTCTGAAAGTGGGAACACCTCGCCACTCAAAAGGTTCTCGACCTCCCCCTCACCGGCGATGACGTAGTTCGACTCCACATGGTTTTTGTATTCCAGCCGCTGGTCCGTCCCCGCCCTAATCAGCGTATCGTGGAGCGAATAACCCACCCCGTCCCGGGCAGTAATGATGCGGCGGCTCTCAAAGGCGTCACTTTTGATGTGGGTGGGGCCGTCGAGGATATCGCTGAGGCTGCGCACGATCATGGGGGCTCCTTTCGGGGTCGTTAGTTGGGGCGTTCAAAGGCGGTCGCCGGGAAGGGCGCGCTGAGCGCGGCCTCCAGGTGGTCGAGCCGGTCCTGGCCGTAAAACATATCCCCGCCCAGAAAATAGGTGGGTGAACCGAAGACATGCCGGTCGATCGCCTCGGCGGTGTTGGCGTCGTGGGTCGCCTGGGCGGGATCTTCGGCCGCGGCCGTCAGGACCGCGTCGCTGGCGCCCAGGGCGCGCAAGGCCGCCGGGTCTGAAAGGTCCGCATCGTCCACCCAGTGACCAGCCAGGAATACCCCCGCCAGGGCCGCGGCATCCTCGCCCGCCGCCTGGGCGGCGATGATGGCGCAGTTGGCCAGGTCGTAGGAATGGCCGTGGGTGCTGGGGATACGGCGGATCGGCGGCAACCCACGGGCATGGGCCCAGCGTTCCAGCTCGCGCCCGAAGAAATAGTCCAGATGGGCTCGACTGCGGCGGGCAAAGGGCGTGCCGCCCAACGCCTCCATCACCGGAGAAAGCCGGTAGGGCCGCAATATCACGGTCGCCCCTGCCGCCCGGGCGATCCGCAGGAGGTGGGCGTGACCCAGGTAGGCGAAGGCCGAATGGGCGGAAAAGAAGTAATCGATGGTCTGCGAGGTCATGGGCGCAGTATGGCCCCCGGGCCGGGGCGTGGAAACCGCTAAAAGCAGCAGAAATGGCGCGCGCTTAGGGGGGCCGCGGCGCAGGCGGCACGACGCATCGTTTGAGATTGCAATGTGGGGTCCCCAAGTTGCCCGGAGGCATTGCGCCGGCCCGGCGGGCCCGGCGCGGGGGTCGCGCCCGGACCGTACCGGCCCAGCGCGACCGCGGGCGCCTAGCCCTTTTCTTCGACGATCTCCACCAGGTGGGGTATCTTGTTAATCATGCCGCGCACGGACGGGGTATCTTCCAACGTGCGGGTTTTGTGCATCTTGTTAAGCCCGAGCCCGATCAGCGTGTCGCGCTGGATTTTCGGGCGGCGAATTGGCGAGCCGATCTGTTTGACGGTGATGGTTGCCATGGATCAAGCCTCCGCTGCGGCGTCTGCGGCCGGTTGCGCGTTGCTAGCGGCGTCAGCCGGGGCATCTGTCTTAGGAAGGATGTCGCTGACCTTTTTCCCGCGACGTTGGGCCACCATGCGCGGCGACACCTCTTTTTCGAGCCCGTTAATCGTGGCGCGGATCATGTTGTAGGGATTTTGCGAGCCCACCGACTTGGCGACCACGTCTTGAACACCCAGCATTTCAAAGACGGCGCGCATCGGGCCGCCGGCGATGATCCCAGTCCCGGCAGGGGCGGTGCGCATGACCACCTTGCCCGCACCGTGGCGGCCGTGGATATCGTGGTGGAGCGTTCGGCCTTCGCGCAGGGGCACGCGTATCATCTTGCGCTTGGCCTGCTCGGTGGCCTTGCGGATGGCCTCGGGCACCTCTTTGGCCTTACCCTTGCCGAAGCCCACGCGACCCTTTTGGTCGCCCACGACCACAAGCGCAGCAAAGCCAAAGCGTTTACCGCCTTTGACGGTCTTCGACACGCGGTTGATGGCAACCAGGCGGTCGGCGAATTCGGGCGCTTCGTCGCGGTCGCGGCGGTTGTCCCGGCGGTTATCTCTATCGGCCATTCTGGCTCCTTTGTCGGTGGGCCCAGTGGGCCCGATCTGTCTCAACCGCGGTGGGCAGGCGCCCCCCGGTCATCGGGACCGCCCTTTTACGAGACAGTCCACAGGCCGGGGCCACCCATGGGCCGCCCCGGGGTAAGTTATATCAGAATTTCAGCCCACCTTCGCGCGCGGCATCCGCCAGGGCCTTGATCTTGCCGTGGAACAGGAAAGCCCCGCGGTCAAAGTAGCATTCCTCTACACCAGCGGCTTTGGCCCGCTCGGCGATAGCTACACCCACCTTAGCCGAGGCATCCATATTGTTTTGTCCTACCACGCCCAGGTCTTTTTCGAGCGTCGATGCCGCGGCGATCGTTTTACCCGCCACGTCATCGATCAGTTGCACGCTGATGTTCTTAGAAGACCGATGCACGCTCAGCCGGGGCTTCACGCCCGCGAACTTGCGCAGCTTGTTGCGATTGCGCATCCGGCGCTTCAGGAACAGGGTTCGTTTGCTGTTAGCCATCGCCGCGATCCTACTTCTTTTTGCCTTCTTTGCGGAAGATGTACTCTTCCTTGTACTTAATGCCCTTGCCTTTGTAGGGCTCGGGCTTGCGCCATTCGCGGATGTTGGCGGCCACCTGGCCGACCCGCTGCTGATCAATGCCCTCGATGATTATTTCGGTGGGCTTCGGCGCGGTGATAGTCACGTCAGAGGGAACCTCGAAGTTGACTTCGTGGCTCAGACCCAGCGACAGCTTAAGCGTGTTGCCCTGCAGCTGCGCCCGGTAGCCCACGCCGTTGATCTCAAGCTCTTTTTTGAAGCCTTCGGTCACCCCGTGCACGCAGTTGGCCACCTGGGTCCGCGACATACCCCACTGCTGGCGCGCACGCTTTGATGACCCGCGGGGGGTCACGGTGACAGCGTTGTCTTCAACAGCCAGCGTTACGTCATTGGATGCCGTAAAACTGCGGGTGCCCTTGGGGCCTTTCACTTCAACCGTTTGGCCCGACACGTTGGCGGTTACGCCCCCGGGCAGGTCCACCGGCTTTTTTCCGATACGAGACATCAGAGCCCCCCTTAGAAGATCGTGCAGAGCACTTCGCCGCCCACATTGGCAGCGCGCGCCTGCGCGTCCGACATCACGCCCTTGGAGGTGGAGACCACCGCCACGCCGAGCCCCTGGCGAACCTGAGGGATGTCTTTGACCCCCATGTAGACCCGCCGTCCGGGGGTCGACACGCGCTTGATTTCCCGGATCACCGGCAAACCGTCGTAGTACTTGAGCTCAATGTTAATCTGTGAGCGACCACCGTCGCCGGGGGTCACTTCGTAGCCGCGGATGTAGCCTTCCGCTTTGAGCACGTCGAGCACGTTGGCGCGAAGCTTGGAGCCTGGGGTCAAAACGCTGGAACGCTTGCGCATCTGGGCGTTGCGAATACGGGTCAGCATATCGCCGAGAGGATCGGTCAAGTTCATCGCGTGCCCCCTACCAGCTCGACTTCACGAGGCCGGGAACCTTGCCGGCCGACCCCAGCTCGCGCAGCGCAATACGGCTCATCTTGAGCTTGCGATAGTACGCCTTCGGACGGCCGGTTACCTCGCAGCGGTTCTTCACCCGGTTGGGCGCAGAGTTCCGCGGCAGTTCCGCAAGTTTGAGCTGCGCTGCAAAGCGCTCTTCCATCGGAAGCTCGCGATCTTTGGTGATCGCCCGCAGTTCCTCACGCTTAGCCGCGTAGCGGTCGGTGAGCTGCATGCGCTTCTTGTTGTTCTCGATCTTGCCCTTTTTTGCCATGATCGGAACTCCCTAGTTTCTTGCCGACGGAGCGGGGAACGGGAAGTTGAACAGCTTCAGCATCTCCCGCGCTTCCTCGTCGGTCTTGGCGTTGGTGGCCACGATGATGTCCATGCCCCAGACCTGGTCCACCTTGTCGTAGACGATCTCCGGGAACACCAGATGCTCTTTGATGCCAATGGCAAAGTTGCCCCGGCCGTCAAAGCTCTTGGGGTTGAGGCCGCGGAAGTCCTTCACCCGCGGGAGTGCGATGGTGACGAACCGGTCCAAAAACTCGTACATGCGTTGCCGGCGAAGGGTGACCTTCGCGCCAAGCGGCATGTTCTCGCGCACCTTGAAGCCCGCGATGGAGTTCTTCGCCCGGGTCATCACCGGCGCCTGGCCGGCAATGAGCGTGAGGTCGCGGATAGCGGACTGCACCTTGCGGGTGTCGCCCACTGCTTCGCCCACACCCATGTTGATGACGACCTTCTCGATCTTGGGCACCATCATGGGGTTGGCGTACTTGAACTTTTCCAGAAGCCCCGGCACCACCTTTTCGAGGTAGAGCTTGCGGAACCGCGGCACGTAGTCTTCCGGCAGGCCGGCGTTCACGTCCGGCGCATCCATCACATCAGCCATCGATGACCTCCCCGGAACGCTTGGCCACGCGCACCTTCTTGCCGTCGCGCACTTCGAACCCGACCCGGGTGGGCTTGCCGTCCTTCGGGTCCTCAATGGCAATGTTCGACAGGTCGATGGGCGCCGCTTTTGCGATGATCCCGCCTTCCTGGCTTTGGGTCTGCCGCTGGTGGCGCTGTACCATGTTGACGCCGGACACGATGGCGCGACCCTCTTTGGGCATCACGTTCACCACAGCGCCGGACTTGCCTTTGTCCCGGCCTGCCAGAACGACGACCTTGTCGCCCTTTTTGATCTTCGCAGCCACTTAGAGCACCTCCGGCGCGAGCGACACGATCTTCATGTGATTGGACTGGCGCAGCTCACGCGGAACGGGGCCAAAGATGCGGGTGCCGATGGGCTCGCGGTTGTTATTCACAAGCACTGCGGCGTTACCGTCGAAACGGATGACGGAGCCGTCTGCCCGCTTGATGTCTTTGGCTGTGCGCACCACGACGGCCCTGGCGACGTCGCCTTTTTTGACGCGACCGCGCGGTGCAGCCTCTTTCACCGACACCACGATGATGTCGCCGACCGAGGCATACTTGCGCTTCGAGCCGCCCAGGACCTTGATGCACATGACCCGGCGTGCGCCGGAATTGTCGGCGACGGCGAGGTTAGTTTGCATCTGTATCATTGTTGTTCTCTCGTTAGGACCGCCGCACGGGCGGACCCGCTCAGCACTCCAGGTTTTGGTTCACCGTCTCCGGCCCACGTATG
>JBCCMR010000176.1:0-7125 GCA_039026255.1 Pseudomonadota bacterium | reverse complement strand
CCGACGACAGCCTCCGCCAAAACGCGGAGCGCCCGCATAAAATGTTCGGAACGCCCCGGGAAGTGATTCCCGGGGCGTTTCCGTTTACGAAACAGTTCCCGCCCAAGGCGAGGGATCGTTCCAGTAGCCCCGGGTCGGTTGTCGCGCAAACGGAAAAAATGTGTTCAAAACCGGGCAGATGGCACCGAAACCGTGGCGATTTCATGGCAAATCCCCCATAAATTCTTCGCGTCGATCAATCTGCTAGTTCGGCGCGGTCCCGTGTGGGGTGGGATCCGACATTATTAATTGGGAGCGCCGTTATGGAGTTCATTTTGCTCGGCCTGCTCGGCCTAGGGGGTATTTTTCTGGCTGTCGACGCGCTCGATGACGACGACGACAGCGGGTCTTCGTCGGAAAGCTCTGAAAACGTAGTTGGCACTGCCAAGAGCGACCTGCTGATGGGCACCGAGGCTGGTGAAACGATCAACGCCCAAGGGGGCGACGACACGGTTCAGGCGGGTGACGGCGACGACGTCGTCTTCGGCCGCACGGGGAACGACTTTGTCGAAGGGGAAGATGGCGGCGACGTGCTCGACGGTGGTTGGGGCCAAGACAACCTCTTCGGCGGTGACGGTGGCGACGTGCTAGCTGGCCAGCAGTTCAACGACAGTCTCTTCGGTGGCAATGGCGCGGACCTTTTGTCCGGCGGCGCGGATGACGATGAGCTTTTCGGCGGTTCTGGGGATGATGCCATCTCGGGCGATGCGGGTGATGACTCGGCCTTTGGCGGCCTGGGCGACGATGTCATAAACGGTGGTGCGGGGGACGATGACGTCCGCGGCGACGGCGGCGTTGACCTAATCGATGGTGGCGCGGGTGACGACTATGCTGCGGGTAACGCGGGCGATGACCTTTTGATCGGGGACGTAGGTGCAGACCGGCTAGTGGGCGGTATAGGCGATGACCAGCTTGTGGGCGGTGCCTACGATTTTGCGGCGCAGCAGGCGGGCGAAAAGACCGTCTTCGAGGCCGTGGTCGACGACGAAACCGCCGACACGCTGACCGGTGGGGACGGAAACGACCTCTTGATCCTCGGCAGCGGCGACGTGGGCTTTGGGGGCGAAGGCGTTGATACCTTCTCAATCGACGCGCGCGGGCCCCTGGGGGACGCCGCCGAAATCGGCGAAGGCTTTGACGCCAGCGAAGACCTGATCGAGATCGTCTATGAAGCCCCCGAAGGCGCCTTCGGTCCGATGGTCGCCGTGACCCCGGGCGAAGAGGGCGCCCCGGATACGATCATGCTCGACGGGGTTGTGGTGGCGCTGTTGCCCAACGGCTCTGGCGTTTCTGTCAGCAGCATCCAGTTGACGCGTGCGGTGTAACCAAACCTTTGAATGACATCACCGGCCCGGGTCGCGAATCCGCGTGACCCGGGCCGTTACTTTTGCCCGAAAAGCCGCGCCCGTTCTTCGTCGGACGGGGGGCGTTGGCGGCGGCTTTCCTTGCCTAACGCCACGCCCCGTTGCACGGCCGGACGTTCTTTGATCCGTTGGCGCCAGGCGCTGACCCGCGGCAGGTCATCCAGCGGCACGCCCATGGCCTTGGCGATCAAAACCCAGGGCCAGGACATCATATCGGCGATGGAATACGCCCCCGCCAGGTAGTCGCGCCCCTCTAGATGCCGTTCGATCACCCCTAGGCAGCGAATGTACTCGTTTCGGTACCGCATCGCCGCGTAACCGGTTTTTTCGGCCTCGGGCGCGTAGTTCCAGAAATGGCTGTGCTGGCCGGCCATCGGGCCAAGGTTCCCTGTCTGCCAGCAGACCCATTCCATAACTTGGGTGCGGGTGACCGGGTCCTTGGGAATGAATTGTTCTGTTTTTTCAGCCAGATACCAAAGGATTGCCCCGGATTCAAAGACCGATCGGCCGGTTTCCTGATCTACGATGGCGGGCATTCGGTTGTTAGGAGAGATTGCCAGGAAGGCAGGCTCAAACTGGTCGCCCGCGCCGATATTCACGTAATGGGTCGTGTAGGGCAGGCCGAGTTCTTCCAGAAGGATCGACACCTTCCAGCCGTTTGGCGTAGGCCAGTAGTAGAAATCGATCATCAGACGTGGCCCTCGGCGCGCAAAACGTCAATCTCGTCGTCGCTGAGCCCCGCTTCGCGCAGAATTTCGCGGCTGTGGGCGCCAAGCCCTGGCGCCGGGTGGCGCACCTGGGTCGGCGTCGCCGAAAACCGCGGCGCCGGGCGCGCCTGGCGCAGGGGACCCGCCTCCGGGTGGTCGTAAGTGATGAGGCTGCCGTTCGCCGCAATCTGCGGGTGGGCCACCACTTCACGCCGGGTCAGCACCGGGGCGCAGGGCACGTCATGGGCCGTCAGCCGCTCGAGCCATTGCGCCGCCGGGCGCGCCATGAGCTTTTCCTGCGTCGCCTCCAAGCGGGCATCGATATTTTTGCCCCGAAGTGCGGCCGTTGCAAAGCGCGGGTCGTCGCGTAGGTCCGGCGCTTCAAGCGCGACGCATAGGTTTGCCCATTCCTTGTCCGACTGCACCGCGACTGAGATATAGCCGTCGGCCGTCTCGTAGATCAGGTCGATGAAGCTCTGTGATTTCTCTTCGGCCCATTCGTCACCTACGAAGGTGTGCCCGCCCATATCCGAACCCCAGAGAAACGCCAGCACAGTATCGAGCATGGAAAGCGTGATCTCTTGCCCCTCGCCCGACCGTTCTCGATGGAAAAGCGCCGCGGATATGGCCTGGGCGGCCGCAAAGCCGGTGAGCTTGTCAGGCAGAATTGTCCGCACCAGGCGCGGCCTTTCCTGATCGCTGCCAGCCTGCACTGTCGTAAGCCCTGACAGGGCCTGAACCAGGGGGTCATAGGTCGGTTTTTGGGCGTAGGGCCCCTCAAACCCGAAGCCGGCGATAGAGAGATAAATCAGCCGCGGATTCCGGGCGCGCAGGGCCGCGGGGCCCACGCCGAGGCGGTCGGCCACTCCGGGACGGAAATTCTGCACGACCACGTCGGCCTTGTCCGCAAGCGTCAAAAAAGCATGCCGGCAGCGGGCGTCTTTGAGGTTGAGCGTCAGGCTTCGCTTGTTGCGGTTGTTGTTGACGAAACTGGCCGAGAGCCCTCTGCGGCGGGTGCTGACGTGGCGGGTATGGTCGCCCTGGCCCGGGGTTTCGACCTTGATGACGTCGGCGCCCTGGTCGGCCAGAATCAACGTGGTCGTCGGCCCCGAAATCATTGAGGTCAAGTCGAGCACACGAATTCCGTCAAAGAGTCCAGCCATGAGCCAGCATGTGCCCAGCCAAGCGCTAAACGCAAGGGGCGTGTCACCCGTTGGCTGGGTCCGGAAGACCTGCAACGAAAGGGCGCCCGCAGGACGCCCTTTACGCGTGTTTGGTCGTTAGCGAGTTGTAAGCGCGATTTCTAGGCGTCCGTCCCCTGATGCATCGGCAAAGGCAGCGACCGATAGGCGGTCAAGTGGAATGCCTGCTGTACGGGCAAAGCGGTTGGCCACAGCCATGGCCCGGGCATGGCCCAGAAACCAACCCTCTTCCCCGCGGCCTGGGGCATGCACGTCAACGCGCAGTACCCAGTCGAGCTCAGCAGGCAGGTCGCCGGTCACCGTCGCGGCGATCTGCGCTAGGGTGTCAATCGAAGGTGCCTCGGCTTCGCGCAAATTTGCGCTGCGTGGCGCAAAAAGCTGGTCGCCTGGCAGCGCAAAGCGCGCATCGGCAGTTTGCGGCAGATCTGTGGCGGCGCGCATGCGGGCCTTCAGGTCGCCGTTGCGTCGGGCCAAAACGGCGGCGGTCTGCATGGCCCGAGTGGTCTGCGCTGCGCGAAGGGCGGTGTCTGCGTCTGCAAACGCGGTTTCGGCAGCGCCGACATTGCTTTGCAAAAGCTGAACGCGCTGGCGGGCTGAATTGGCTTTGGATTCACGATCCTGAAGCGTGATCGACTGGTCCTGAAGAATAGCTTTTTGACTGTTCAACTGCTCTTGCGCGGCGCTCAAATCAGCGCTGATCGCATCCACCTCGGCCTTGCGGGCCGTCTCAGCTTCGGCCCAGGTAGCCCGGTGGGTGCTCAACGCTTTATCGGCCTTGCCAAAGGCTGCTAGCGCAGCCTCTTCAGCGGTGGCCGACCGCTTCAGGGCGGCCTCGGTTGCGGCAAGCTCAGTGGCAAGAATCTTCTCCCGTTCCATGGTCAAAGTCAGGGCCCTTTGCGCCACTTCAGCTGACTTTTCGGTAGCCGCTGCTTGGGCGACGGCCTCGGAAAAGAACTCTGTCTCGATGCCCGTGTCCGCAGGTTCGGCAGAACTTTCAGCGGCCTTTGCGATTGTCAGCTGCGCGCTTTTCACCGCCTCCACCACTAGGTTTGCCGCGCTGGCTGCGGCGCGGGCGGCGGCGACGGCCTTTTTCATTTCTTCTACAGTGGCGCGGGCGTTGGCCAGATCTTGGGTCAGGGCGCCTTGACGCTTTTTTTCGGCTGCGGCTTTGGCCACCAGGGTGTCGAGCATCTGCCGCGCATCCTGAGCCTTTTGGGAAAGCGCGGCGCCTTTTTTATCCTCTACGGTGACATTGATCTTTTTAAGTTGCCGTTGCGCTTCGGCGACGCGCAGGACTGCGGTGTTGAGCCCGGCCTTCGCCCCTTCGATCAATTCAAGCTGTTCGGTTACCGCCGCATCCAAGTTCTTCTGGTCCGCCGTTTCCCGGGCCAGCGCGTCACGTACTGCCGTAAGGTCATCGGCACGCGCCTGCCATGCAGTTTCAAGCGGGGCCACAGCCGTCAAAAGCGTCGCGTCGGCGGCCACGGTTTCGCCTTGGGCTGATGGCACGGGTGCAGCCCAAATCGCAGTTGTCGTCAACAGGGCCGCCAGGCAGCGGCGAACCATAAGATAGTTTTTGTCTGTCACTCAATCATCCCCAGAAAGGGCTAGGTTTTCGTTCCCAGCTTTCGCGATGGGCCCGGCTGCATCGGCCGCGCGCCTGTTTTACCTCTACCAATGGTTAGCCAGACCTAGCGGGTGCGTCAACTTTTACAGACCAGATATGGGGTCTTCACAGGGTCCTGGCGGGAGCAAAGCCCAGAGCTGCCATATATAGTAGTGCGGGCCCGGCAAGACGCAGGCTCCGGTTGCCCGTTTTTTCCTGTGGATAACTGCCGCATGGGCTATTTGAAGGCCCTTTTTCGCCTGTTGCGCCGTTGCGGGGAATCACTGCGAATGGCAGATTGACGCAAAATATGGGAAAGGGCAGCTTAATGATCACAAGATGTTTGATGGCCGCCGCAGTAGCGGTGTCGCTAAGCGTTTCTTCGGGGGCGGGCCCCGCGGCAGCGGAAACCTGCGGCGGCGTCTACCGGGTGAAGTCGGGCGATTCGCTCTCGCTTATCGCTGACGGGCTCTACAAGGACGCCAGCAAGTGGACCGCGATCCACCAAAGCAACATCGCCGATATCGGCCAAAACCCCAACCGCATCCGGGTGGGGCAAGAACTGCGCCTAGCTTGCATCGACGGGTTGCCGGTGGGGCTTGAAGGCGGGACGACCGCGGCCCAGGCAGCGGCTATTTCCACCCAGAACGCGGCGCGTCCGACGGCCCCTGTGGTCCCTGCGACCCAGCGCGCGCTTAGGCTTCTAACCGGGGACGATTACGCCCCATTCACCGACCGCAGCCTGCCCAACGGCGGGCTCTACACCGACGTGGTCGACGCGGCAATGCGTAACAACCCGACCGGCGCGGGGTACAAGATCTATTGGGTCAACGACTGGGCGGCGCACCTCGACACGCTGATCTATGACGGCGTGGTCGACATGGGCTTCCCCTGGATCCGCCCGGACTGCGATCAGTTGCCTGACAACTGGCGCTGCAACCACTTGGTCTTCTCGGAGCCGATGTTCGAAATCCTCGTACTTCTCTTCGTAGACAAATCGCGGCCCTTCACCTTTGCCACCGACAACAACGTCAACGGCAATCGCCTGTGCCGCCCCAAAGGCTATTCGAAGCATGTCTTCGACCAGAACGGGCGCAACTGGCTCAAGGACGGCAAGATGGAATTGGTATCGCCCCTGACGGTGGCCAATTGCTTCGAGATGCTTGTAGCCGGCGAAGTGGACGCGGTCGCCATGAACGAGTTCACGGGCCGCGCAGCAGTTGCTGACCTCGACCTGCGGGATCGTGTGGACGTGGACGCCACGCCGCTGACCATCGACGGCCTTCACGTGGTGATCTCGAAAGAGCATCCGCAGTCGGGTGAGCTTCTGGCGCTCGTCAACGACAGCCTGAAGACCATCAAGGGCTCGGGTGAATATCAGCAGATCATCGACACCCACATGTCCCGCATCTGGGAAGGGTTCTGATCGGTACCGGATACGCACCGAATACGCATCGGGCGCGTGGGGCCCTGACCGGCCCCGCCGCCGCAGATAGGCAACCAAGACCAAGACCAAGACAACGGTGAAAAACCGGAAGGGCGCAGGAGATGAAATACGGGCTGACAATCGCACTGGGGCTGACAGTGATCGGCGGGGCTGCAGCGGCCTGTCCGAAGACCCACACCCTGGCGGAGGGCGACACACTTTTGTCGATTGCCCAGGATTTCTACGGTGAGCGCAGCCGCTGGTCAGTGATTTATTACGCCAACGAGGCCACCCTGGGCGGGAATTTGGTAGACCTGCCCGTGGGCGTGGCGCTGCAGATCCCATGCGACGAAGAGGTCGTCAGCCAAGAGCCCGACCCTACGCCGCTCATCCAAGACGACGCGGGCATCCGTGTGCTGACCGGGTCCGACTACGCTCCCTTCACCGATCAGACCTGGCCTGGCAACGGCATGGCGTTCGAAATCGTAAACGCCGCCTTCGAAGAGGCCCCGTCGCCTTTGCCGTTCTCGATCACCTGGGAAAACGACTGGTCAAAGCACCTTTTCCCCAAGCTCGACAGCAAAGAGTTTGACATGGGCTTCCCCTGGCTGCGCCCCGATTGCGAGGCTGAACCGGGCAACGAGCGCTGCGCCAATTTCCACTTCTCGGACCCGATCTTCGATATTCTTGTGCTGGCCTATGTGCAGTCTGGGGAGACGTTTGATTTCGAAAGCGATGCGGACATGCACGGCAAGCGGCTTTGCCGTCCGGCGGGCTATTT